>CADBPK010000118.1 GCA_902796465.1 uncultured Erysipelotrichaceae bacterium
AACCCCGCAGATGGATCTTTCAGATCCGAGTACGCAATGCTTACGCCATAGGCTTCTGATACGTCCAGGGCTTTATCGCCCATACCGTAGACATAATGATAATAGGGATGCGCATCTTCAATCAGTCTCGGCTTTCTGCCTGCGACCCATTCTGCGTCCTGCATAAAATAAGCTCTTTCCTCAATATGCTTAATGGTGCTTTCTGCCGGCATATCCTTTATGGTTTTCTTTTTCCCTTTTCCCTTGATCAAGCGGTCGGTCCAGACACCGTCTTTGAATGTTCCGATATACGTTTCCCTGACTGACTGATCACGCAGTATGGCAAACCAGTATGTATCATCTTTGCCGCCGATGACCCAGTCAACTTCATCACGAAAAGCCTGGCAGAATTCGAAGCCGTTTTCCTTTTTCACAAGTTCCGTAAAGCGATAGTTTTCCATGATCCTGTTCTCCTGTAACAATATAGGTACAACTTTCTTTGATGATCTTATAAGTATTTCTTCATATAGATCACATCATCGAACGGGTTATGATAGTAGGCTTCGCATTCCTCAAATCCATGTTTCTTATATAAAGATATGGCAGCCTTAAGAGGCTCGATCGTATCAAGGACCATTTCCCTATATCCCGCTGCCTTTGCATGTCTGATGATTTCCTGAACAAGCACGTCACCAAGATGTATACCTCTTGTTTCGGGCTTCACATATAAGCGTTTCATTTCACATCGTTCATCTGTATGTCTGTGATACGCAACCATCCCCAGCACTTTTTCATTTTCGGTTATTACGAGCATTTCTCCTTCCGGAGCAGTATATTTCAAAGCCGGATCAGCCAATTCATCATCTATATTCTGAAATGACAGATCCCGTCCAAGCCGCTCATAGTACTCTGTTATGAGATTGCGGACTTCTTCAAGATGATCCTTGCCGTCAGCGATCCGCATGATTTCCTCCATTAATGGTCAGTGTTTCTATAATTATACGAAATAAATAAGGGGATATCATCCCCCGGTCACAGGCAGAACTTTCTGCTCGATCCATTCGACCCTGTCAAATATCCTCGGTTTGAATGTGCCTGTCATACCCACGGATACATTCAGTTCCTTGTTTACATAAATGATATTGCCGCTGTCACCGATCGCGGCATAGACTTCTCTGTCATCGAATGGTTTGTACCATAAGTATCCGTAATTCATGTATCCGAATCTTTCCCCAAGTTTCAGATGCGGCGCCGTCATTTCCTTTATATATTCTTCGGATATGATCTGCCTGTCCTTATACCGGCCGTTATTCAGCACAAGTGTGCCGATGACAGCCATATCCTTCGCTGACATGCACAGACCCCAGCCGGCTGTAACAGCACCCTGCGGATCGGTATACCATTCGTATTTTCTCGGATTCTTATTCATAAAGAAATCAAACTGGTCTTCTTTGGAACTGTCGCCGTGCGGTATCCGTTCCGGAAGTTCCAGCGGCTCAAACAGGTTCCTGTTGGCAAAATCGATGCATTTCTCCCCGGTTGCTCTCTCGATGATTCCCGCCAGGATCTGAATGCCGAGCGTCGCATACCGGAACTCGCCTGTGATGCCTTTGCGGCCGCCGAGATAATCAAGTACCGCAAGCGTCCAGTCCGGGGAAGTACAGACCTTTTTCCATGGTTCGGACTTTCCTTTGTACGGTGCTGTCATTGTCAGCAGATGCCGGACCGTAACATCATAGATCGTTTTCTCGCCGCGTTTTACCCGGTAATCCGGAAAGAAGTCCATTACCTTCTGATCCAGACTCTTAATGCATCCCTGATCCAGCGCTATTCCCGCCAGCAGTCCCATGATGCCTTTGGTCACGGAATTGACATTCATCGCGTCTGCAGTCGTAAAACCGTGCCAGCAGTCATCATAGACAGTTTCACCGTTCCTGACGGCATAGATCTGACAGATGTTGCTTTCATTTCCGGTACTTTCGAAAACAAATCTGTGCAGTTGTTCTTTATTCATTATAAAAGCCTCCTCTCAGGTAAGATTTGGACGTCCTAAGAAAAGGCTAAAGTAATTAAAAATTGTTTTCAAGAGAAGTTTTATAACTTATTTCCCAATACTGCCAGGGCAGCGTAATGAAGCACATCAAACCGGTCAGGTGCGTTATCATCAAGAAACTGCCTGTGCTCAATATCCCATTCATTCAGTTCTTTTTCCGATAATGATGCCCCGACACCCCGGCACGCCTTCATCCTGCCGTGCCATGATTCTTTCGTAAAGGAAACCATGAGATCATATTCTTCATGATCTTCCAAATCGAAATAATCAAAGACAACATGGGGTATCCGGACCGGATGCCTGGTCTCCCCGGCACCCGTCCATTTCGGACTGTACTTCAGGACGATTTCTTCGCTTTTGCCGGCGATCGGATCTTCGAAGGGGAGCCATGCCATGTTCATGATCAGCAGCTTTCCCTCCGGCTTCAGCATCTGTGCCAGCTTCGGCATCAGACGCGCATGATCAAAATACCAGAAGCACTGGCATGCAGTTATGACATCAAAGCTTTCTGCCGGGAAATCCGTTTCTTCCGCAGCAACGGTCATGAAGTCGATCTGCATATGACCGGCTTCCGCCATGCGTTTTGCCTGCGCGATCTGCTCGGGTGAGATATCCGTACCTGTCCAATGTGCGCCGTATTTGTACATATTGCGCGGCAGCACACCGGTGCCGGTCCCGAGGTCCAGAACATTCTGTCCGTTGATGCAGAGCTTTCTGTCTGTGATCTTCTGATAAAACGCTTCCGGGTAGATATCCCGGTATTTTGCGTATTCTCCGGATGTCTTTCCCCAGTCGAAGGGTTTGCCGCCGTCTATCCTGCTGTCTGATATTTCCATCTTAAACCGTCTCCGTAAATTCTGACTGAGCCAATAAACATCAGTTTTGCTGCATGTGGCATTCTTTTGACTATGCCCGTTATTGTCTGTGCTTTCTGTAAACTGCCCGTACACCGAGAATGGTAATGACCAGGATGACGATGCCGAGAATAAGCATGGCCAGATCCTGGTGATGAACAGCGGAATAGAAGCAGATCCCAATCAGACCGCCGAAGATAACGATCAGAACGATTGCGGCGATAATGCGCACAGGCAAAGGAACCTTCTTTTCGAAAGATGCTTCCAGACAGCCTTCAACAATCAGCTCAAAAAAGAATTCCATGATCACTTCCATCCGGTCACCTCATCAACGTAAAAATGATCTGTTTTGATATAACTGTACAGATCATATGAAAATCCCCATTCCCGCCCTCGTCTGTCAGTTGGCAATAGGTAGTAACCATACTCTGTTAATGTACACGTGTATTATTACTGAGCGTACATTTTACAAATGGGGAGTCGAACCCCGCATGTGCTCTCCATGCCACCATGAGTGCGATTCATTCTCAACCGCGGGAGATCATGCCCACCCTGCCAGACTACCTTCAAATTCAGATCAGATCTGTGGTCCAGTTCAATCCCTGGATCGTTTCGTCTGTTTCTCTGAGCTCTTTTGATAATTTATCCACTTCTTTCTGGAGCTTGGAAACAGATACAGTACTGAGTATCCTGATCTCTGTTTTTGTATATCTGGATACCTTCTCGCTCGCTGAATTCAGAAAGCTTCTCATGATACCGATTTTCTGCTTAAGGCAGTCTCTTCTTGCGATCAGATCAGTCAGTGTCAGGTCACCGCTTTTCGTTTCGTTATTTGTATGGTTGATACGTGCGATCAGTTCCTCAAGACGTTCAAAATTCTTATTTAACTCTGCAAGTAATTCATTGGGATCCTCTGCAGGCTTTTCACCGTCCTGTACTTTAGCGTTATTATTAAGTCTTTCGCTGAGTTCAGCGATCCTGCGCTGTAAATCAGCTCTTTCCGATAATGCCGTTGCCAGTTTCATTTTCTGCCTCCTTATCTGTCATCATTATACTGCATGGCATCATCTGCTGTATTTACCGCAGATCAAATTAAAAGAAAAAATCCTGTTTCCAGGATCCTATTTTTTTGCAAAACAGTTGTTTATCAATCAGTTGTGGACGCAAACATTACCGCATATCTGTTCATGCGCTGATCGTAGACGCTCCAGCATGCAGTACCCCACCATTCCTGCCCGTCATCAAAGTAATTCGACCAATCTGTTGTCCACTCGTATACTTCCAGTTCATCTGTTCCTTCCGGGAATAAAACAGAATTGACTCTGCGGAATTCATCCGGTCCGTATCCTGAGGTATGCGGTGTTTCCCAGAAAGCATACCAGTAGGGGATCTGTTCTCCCTTTAAAGGATCCGGCAGGCCGCAGTCATAATATCTCCGTCCGGTACGGTCTGTCTGCAGTATCTCCGGTACACGCAGAAGTTCCGCCGGACCGATCCGGTGAGCCTTTGCTTTCCCTATATCCAGATTCCACGGGAACGGTTCATCGCGGACTTTCCCGCAGTCACTGACCTGCTCTTTTAAATCTGTATCGATATCCCGTTCGATCACTTTGAGCATCGCAAAAAGCACAGCATCTTTATGCGAACGGTATCCCTGATGCGGCGTATCGTCTTCGATGAGACAATAATCGATGATGCACCGGGGATAGTTTTCCATCAGTTTATAAAAAGGATCATTTATCAATTCACGCATATGATTCACCTGCCTGTAAATGTAGGTTTATTTTGACTTTGCAAGTTTCGCGGCATAGAAGAGGTCCATATTGTCCTGTCCGCTGTCCAGCGCTGCTGACAGCACCCTGCAGAAACCTGTCTCATCAAATTCCTTATCGAAATCTTTACTGTAATTTGTTGTAATCGTTTTTCCGGCCGTAAATGCTCTCACAAGGTCTTCCGGATTATAAGCGTTATGAAGGGTACAGACACACACGCCGTCTTTCCACAGATATAAACATGGTTCATAGGGATGAGATGACAACCGGTATGTTTCGCCCTTATAAGTATATGTCACTTCATCTGAACGCAGATCTAACGATCCAAAATCATTTTCCATGATTGACCTCCTGAGCAGATACCGCTTCAGCATTCCGGTAAATGGGGATTTACCAGCGCTTCATATTTTTCTCAAATTTGCGGATATATGATTGTTTCAGTTCTTCTGCCGATATTCCGTAGCAAAGCAAAATATCATTGTAGTACATAAGCACATCTGCCATTTCTTCAATGAGATCTGCTCTCAGGTCCTTATCCT
>CADBPK010000119.1 GCA_902796465.1 uncultured Erysipelotrichaceae bacterium
AGATCACGCTTGAAAAGGTGCGTTCTTTCATCGGAAACGGGATCATGCAGGAAGTCATACACAGCTGTCCGGAAGGGACAGGTGAAGCAGTTATTCAGCAGGTATACGATGATTTCAATGCATACTATGCAGAGCACTGCAGCGACAATACGCATCCTTATGAAGGAATTCCGGAGGTCCTGCGGGATCTCAGGGAATGCGGGATCAAAACGGCAGTGGTTTCCAATAAAGGGGATTATGCCGTACAGGAACTGATGGACCAGTATTTTGAGGGACTGTTCGATGCCGGTGTGGGGGAAAAGGAACATGTCAGGCGAAAACCCGCCCCGGATACAGTATACGAGGTGCTGAACCAGCTGGATGTGTCAAAGGAAAACGCAGTGTATATCGGGGATTCCGAAGTGGATCTGGAAACAGCACGGAATGCCGGCATGGACTGCATTGCGGTCACATACGGATACAGGGACAGGGAATTTCTGGAGGAACAGGGTGCACAGATCATTGCGGAGAGTCCCGAGGAAGTTGAAAATATTATTCTCAGAAACAACCGGGACCAGACGCCTCCGGGCATGAGGTGGTACAACTTCCTGATCTGGTTCGGTCTGTATGCAGGAGCTGTCATGAATATGCTGGAAGGACTGCGCATGATCACGGGGAAAATGTATCAGATATCCGGTTATTCCCCGGAGAAGATCTATCAGGTCTTCCCGCTGCTCCGGTATGCTAATATCTTTTTCGGCATATGCCTGTTCGCGCTGGGTCTGTTCTGCGTCAATGTGCGTATAAGCCTGCGCCGTTTTGAGAAAAAAGGACCGGCAAAATACTATATCCTGCTGATCGGGATCAATGTCATACAGATCGCAGGACTCGTTGTATATGCCCTGCTCGGGAAAAAATACGGTGTAGCCGTAAACAATGCCGGGTTATCGGATATCCTCATGCAGGCAGGAGCCGGTCTGATCGTACTGGCGGTATCCTATATCTATTTCAATAACCGGAAACATCTGTTCATCAATGAATAACAGGAGGGAAATATGCTTGAAGTCGGCACAAAAGCACCGGCATTTACACTGCCGGACCAGAACGGGAAAGAACATTCATTAAGTGATTATCTGGGACAGAAGGTGATTCTGTATTTTTATCCGAAGGACAATACCGCAGGATGCACGAAACAGGCGTGCGGTTTCGCGGACCGCTATCCCGAGATCCGTGAAAAAGGCGCGGTCGTGCTCGGCGTATCCAAGGATTCCGTAAAGAGCCATAAGAAATTCGAAGAAAAGTACGGTCTGCCTTTTACCCTGCTTTCGGATGAAAATGTGGAAGTCATACAGGCATATGATGTCTGGAAGGAAAAGACATTGTACGGAAAGAAGCACATGGGTGTTGTGCGTACAACATATCTGATCGATGAGAACGGTGTGATCATACAGGCGAAAGGAAAAGTAAAGCCGGCGGAAAACGCGGCAGAAATGCTGGGTGAACTCTGATGCAGGTGATCCTTTCACCGGCTAAGAACATGGTCGTAAACAACGATGACATCCTGCCGGAAAGAATGCCCTGTTTTATCAAGCAGGCGGAGATCCTGAAAAACAGGCTGCGGAAATGCACAAGGGATGAGCTGAAAAAGATCTGGAAATGCAGCGACAAGCTGACGGATCTGAATGTGGAAAGACTGCAGCGCATGGATCTGGAGAACGGTCTTTCACCGGCCTTGTTTTCCTATGTCGGACTGGCGTTCCAGCATATCGGGGCAGGCGCTCTGACGGAGGAGGAACTGCGTTTCCTGGATGAGCATCTGTATATCCTTTCAGGTTTTTACGGGGCTCTGCGGCCGCTGGACGGCATCGTGCCTTACCGGCTGGAAATGCAGGCGGTGATGCCGGACGGGGAGGATCTGTATGCTTTCTGGGATGACAGGATCTGCCGGAAGGTAACGGAAAATGACCATGTTATCATCAATCTTGCTTCGAAGGAGTATTCCCGCAGTGTGGAGCCGTATCTCACACCGGAGGATACCATGATCACCATCGTATTCGCGGAAGAGAAGGGAAATAAGCTGATCCAGAAAGGAACCATGGCCAAGATGGCACGGGGAGAGATGGTCAGCTATATCGCAGAAAACAGGATCAATGATCCTGAGAAACTGAAGGCGTTCCATCTGCACTATCATTTCAACGCAGAGCGTTCTTCGGATACGGAATATGTATTTGTTCATGAATAAAAAGGACCTCATTCCTCCCGTACAGGAGAAATGAGGTCTTTTGTCCTTTTATTCGCCTAAGCGCATGCGCCGTATGGACGGCCACAGGGCCTTGTCCAGTACCGGGACGACGACAGCCGCGAGGATCGTTTCCAGGATGCCGTTGGTTGTGATTACGCCGAAGACCAGTGCCGCAACTCCTGTCACCGGGATGCCGAGTGCCTGAGCATAAGGCTCTCCGAAGAACAGCCAGATCATACCCATAACAAGCAGGGTGTGGATCATCGTGTTCACGCCGGCAGAGATCGCGCATGCAGGGATCGGCCCGGTTTTCTTCCGCAGCATCCGGAAGAGTTTTCCGGAGAACCAGCCGAGGAAGATGCGCGGTCCGAAGACGATCAGCAGGCTGAAGAAGTTGCCGTGGATCCCTCCGACCGTAATAAACGGTGAGAACAGGAACGATGTGATGCCCGGTGCGAATGTCGCCCTCAGCATGGAGGTCAGTCCGAAGACAAACCCGGTCAGGGCGCCGTAAGAGGTTCCAAGGAAGATACCGGCAAGGATGACCGGTATGTGCATAGTCGTAATGTTGATGGCTCCGACAGGAATATATCCGATCGGTGTCAGAGTCATGATGATCTGGATCGCGATAAAGAACGCTGCCAGAGTCATCTGTCTAATCTTTAAGTTGTTTTTCATGAAGAGTATTATAGCACCGATACGGAAAAAGGGGTAATCAAGCCCGGCGAGCATTATTCAGTCTTGTTTTAATGCGGCAATGTAAGGGAGATTGCGGTAGTGCTTAGCGTAGTCGATGCCGTAGCCGACAATGAACACATCGCCGACCGTAAAGCCGCAGTAATCGATCTGCACTTCTTTCTTCCTTTTTTCCGGTTTGTCGAGCAGGGTGCAGATGCGGACATCTTTCGCGCCGCGCTCAGCCATCATCTCCTTCAGGTATGAAAGTGTCAGTCCTGTTTCGACGATATCTTCCACCAGAAGCACAACGCTGCCGCGGACATCCTGCTGGAGGTCCTTGATGATCCTGATTTCACCGGAGGATTCTTTTGCATTGCCGTAACTGGAGACAGCCATGAAGTCGATCCGGACCGGCATATCGATCTCACGGATCAGGTCACACATGAAGATGCCGGCCCCTTTCAGAATACCGACAACGACCAGGTCTTCCTCCGCGAAGTCTTTCGTGATCTGTCTGCCGAGTTCTTCCACCCGCAGCTGAATTTCCTCTTTTGAAAACAGAATTTTATCAATACCATCTCTTGCTGAATTCATATTTTTTATTATCTCCGTTTTCATTTCTGCAGAATAAGATATCTCTGTCAATCAAAGGAAAAAATTCCCTGTGGAGTCACATACTGCAGGAATGGTACAATACAGACAGATAACAGGATTGGAGACCATAATATGAGCAAAGTTACAGAAATCACCAGAGAAAGCTGGATCAAAAGCACTTTCCCGGAATGGGGAACATGGCTGAATGAAGAAATTGAAAATACAGAGATTCCCGAAGGATCGGTAGGCATGTGGTGGCTCGGATGCACGGGCATCTGGTTCAAGACACCGGGCGGTGCAAACATTACTATTGACCTCTGGGCAGGAAACGGAAAGAGAACACACGGCGACGGTCTGATGAAGCCGGGACACCAGATGGCGAATATGTCAGGCGTACGGAAAATGCAGCCAAACCTCAGGGCTGTGCCGTTTGTCATTGACCCGTTTGCGGTAAAACATGTGGATGCCGTACTGGCAACACACTATCACCAGGATCATATGAGCGCGGAATTCGCAGCCCATGTCATACAGTCCGGCATGACGACGACAAACGAAAAGGGTGAAGAGATCCCGGTACCGTTTATCGGACCGGAAAAGTCAGTGGAATACTGGCTGAAATGGGGTGTGCCGGCTGAAAGATGCATTACCGTAAAACCCGGTGATGTGATCAAGATCAAGGATCTGGAGATCGTTGCGTTGGATTCCTTTGACCGTACATGTATCGTTACTACGGATTCCCAGGGTACAGACAGGGAAGACCTGGCAGGCAAATGCCCGACGGATATGGATGCGAAGGCAGTCAACTACCTGGTAAAGACACCGGGCGGAAATATTTATCACAGCGGTGATTCGCATTATTCCATCTATTTTGCGAAGCATGGAAAAGATTATGACATCGACGTGGCATTCGGTTCCTTCGGACTGAACCCGGTAGGCATCCAGGACAAGATGGAAGCAACGGATATCCTGCGTATGGCGGAAGCGCTCCGCTGCAAGGTCGTCATCCCGATCCATTACGATGTCTGGACAAACTTCATGGCTGATGTCAACGAGATCAAAGTACTTTATGAAATGCGGAAGGACAGGCTGGATTATGCGTTCCATCCATTCTTCTGGGAAGTAGGCGGAAGATATCTCTATCCGCAGGATAAGGACAGACGGGCTTACCATCATGACCGTGGCTTTGATGACTGCTTCGAGCATGAACCGAATGTACCGTTCAGAAGTGTGCTGTAAAGAACAGGAAGTGTTTTCGTGAGCATTCTTGTACTGGATATCGGCACCACCAGCATGCGCGGTATCCTCTATGAAAAAAACGGGAATAAACTCGCAGTATCGCAGAAAAAGAATCATCTGGTCTTTCTCGGGGACGCGCTCATCGAGGAAGATCCTTCCGACTGGACCAATAATACATATGCCATCCTGCAGGAGATCGGAAAACAGTATCCGCTGAAGGATATTGAAGCGATCGCACTGACGGCACAGCGTTCTTCCGTCATCCCGGTGGATGAAGCCGGAATACCGCTTCTGCCGGCAATCATGTGGCAGGATACGCGCAACCGGGAGATCTGCGATGAACTGTCCGTTCATAATGAAGAACTGTTTCAGAAAACAGGTGCTTTTGTGAGCACCGTTTTCTCCGGCAGTAAGATGACGTGGATCCGCAGAAACCAGAAACAGATCTATGAGAAAGTTTATAAATTCCTCAATATACCGGAATATATCTGTTATCAGATGACAGGCAGATATGTATCCGACAGGACCTATGCCAGCAGGACCGGGCTGATGGATCTGCGCACAGGGGAATGGGATCCGGATATCCTCAAACTGTATGAAGTGGATCCGGACAAGCTGTGCGAACTGATCGAACCGGGTGAAACAGCCGGATATATAACAAAGCAGTTTGCGGAAAAGACCGGTGTCCCTGAGGGGATTCCTGTCCTGCACTGCGGCGGTGACCAGCAGTGCGCGGCGATCGGGCACGGCATCATCCGGGAAGGGAATGCGTCCGTGACCGTCGGGACAGGCGGGTTTATCACAGCCGCATGCGATCATCTGCCGGAAAAACTGCTTTCCGGCATGATCTGGAACAGGTCCTCGATCCCGGGAAAGTTTATTCTCGAAGCCAATGTGCTCAGCTGCGGGGCTGCCCTTGACTGGTGTGCAAGGGAGCTGTACCAGATGGAACACCCGGATTATGACATTCTGGAGAAGGAACTCCTCAGGGAAAACTTTGTGAGCAGCTGCCTTGTGGTCCCGTATTTCAGCGGGAAAGGCGCACCGGGCTGGGATCCGCTTGCCCGGGCAGTCTTTGCGGATATCACCACCGCCACAAGAAGGAGCGAGATCTTCAAAAGCATCATGGAAAGCATCTTCATGGAGATCTCGAACCATCTGAAGGATATGGAACAGTATGTGCCGGTGCGCAATATATACTGCGGCGGCGGCATGACCGGGAGCGACGCGCTGAACCAGCTCCAGGCGGATGTATACGGACGGGAAGTATTCTGCACAAAGGATCCGGAGGCGACCGCGTTCGGCTGTCTGCTTACGGCATTGTGCGGCATGCATATCTATCCGTCCATATATGACGCTTACCACGCGCTTTATGATCCGTATGCCACGCGCATGTATCAGCCGGATATGAAAAAGCATGCATTGTATAAAGAAAAACGGCAGAAAATGAATGATCTTTACCGGAGGGTCAGGAAAGGAAATCAGGATGAAAGCTGAGAAAAAAGTGATCGGGAAGCTGAATAAGTGCTATGCCCTGGGAATGTTTGCCTATGATGGGAAACCGCATATCGTCTGCGCGGCGGAAAAGCAGGATCCGTGCTATGCCTTTGACCTGGACGGGACAAAGACGGATACGCTCTGGGAAGGCCCGGGGGGTGTCATGACCGTCCTGCAGGCGCCGGGAGATAAACCGGTGCTGCTGGCAACACAGAAATTCTATTCCCCGAATGATTCCGCGGAGGCAAAGATCGTTTACTATACAAAAGAAGACGGCGGATGGAAATGCAGCGTACTGTGCGACCTGCCGTTTGTGCATCGTTTCGGCATCGTGGAAAAGAACGGCAGGAACTGGCTGATCGCATGCACGCTGAAATCCGCGCATGCCTTCAAAAACGACTGGACATGCCCGGGCAGGATCTGGGTGGCTGAACTGCCTGAGAATATTCTGCAGTATGATGCGGATCACCAGCTGAAGCTGGAACCGCTGGTCAGCGGTCTGTACAAGAACCATGGCTTTGCGGTGCATCAGAAGGAAGACGGCAGTACCTTCGCTGTCGTCGGTACGGAAAACGGCATATGGCTGTGTGAAC
The DNA here is from genome assembly GCA_902796465.1 of uncultured Erysipelotrichaceae bacterium. GTDB lineage: Bacteria > Bacillota_I > Bacilli_A > Erysipelotrichales > Erysipelotrichaceae > Bulleidia. The sequence goes on from CADBPK010000119.1 coordinate 6,820, forward strand.
CGCCGGCAGAAGAAGGCGGGGAATGGAACTGTGAATGCATCCTGGAAGAACCTGCCAGCGATGTCCTGTATCTGGATTTTGACGGGGATGGCGAAAGGGAACTGTTCGTCCTGTCGCCGTTCCACGGGGATACCGTATCGGTATATAAAAAGAAAAACGGCAGTTTTGAAAAGGTCTGGGAACGTGATAAGAAGATGCCGTTCATCCATGCGATCTACAGCGGAAAGATCAACGGGAAAACCGTGGCTTTCACCGGCAACCGGCAGGAAGACATGGAACTCATCATGATATCGTACGAAGATGGCGGCTATCAGGTAACAGTGCTGGATCAGGGAAGCGGACCGGCCAACTGCATGTTCTTTGAAGACAACGGCGTATACAAACTGGCAGCGGCGAACCGGGAGACCGATGAGATCGCGCTGTATACGCTGAAGGAGGAATAGGAATGGATTATTCACTCGGTTTATATGAAAAGGCGATCCCGGCAGGACTGTCTTTCCGGGAAATGTTTGAGATTACGAAAGAATGCGGCTTTGACCGTCTGGAGATCAGCATCGATGAAACCGATGCCAGACTGTCCAGGCTGGATCTGCCGGCGGAAGAAGTAAGGGCATTGGGTGCGCTTTCCCGTCAGTATAATGTCCCGATCCGGACGATGTGTCTTTCCGGGCACAGGAAATATCCGTTCGGATCACATGACGCGGATATCCGGAAGCGCAGTATGGAGATCATGCGTAAGGCGGTCGATTTCTCCGAGAACGCAGGTATTTCCGTCATCCAGCTGGCCGGCTATGACGTGTATTACGAAGAAGGTGACGCGGATACGGAAAAATGGTTCCGTGAGAATCTGAAAGCAGCGGCGGATTACGCGGCGGCACATGGTGTCATCCTGGCGTTTGAAACGATGGAAACACCGTTTATGGATACCGTGGAGAAAGCTATGAAATATGTCCGGTATGTGGATTCTCCCTGGCTGGGCGTTTATCCGGATATCGGGAATCTGAAGAATGCGGCAGTTTTGTACGGCCATGATGTGACGGAAGACTTCAAAAAAGGAAAAAATCATATTTTCGCAGTACATCTCAAGGAAACAAACCCCGGCATCTACCGGGATATGAATTACGGTACAGGCGGGCATACCGAATATGTACCTTGCATCAAAGCAGCGCTGGATATGGGCGTGCACATGTTTACCGGTGAATTCTGGTACCAGAAAGGACAGGATCACATAAAGATCATTAAGGAGTCAAATGTGTTCCTGCGGGAAAAGATCAGGGAGGCGGAAAATGCTTGAAGAGCTGAAAAAGGAAGTATGCGAGGCGAATCTCGAACTGGTGCGCAAAGGCATCGTGATCTATACATGGGGCAATGTGTCCGGTATTTCGGAAGACAGGAAATACATGGTCATCAAACCGTCCGGTGTGGATTATGACGGCATGACATGGGAAGACATGGTCGTTGTGGATATCGAGACCGGTGAAAGGGCTGAAGGAAAATGGAAGCCTTCCTCGGATACGGATACCCATCTGGAACTGTACCGCCGCTATGACAAAATTAAAGGCATCGTGCATACCCATTCCATAAACGCAGTCGCGTTTGCCCAGGCAGGCCTGCCGATCCCGGCGCTCGGCACGACACATGCGGATTATTTCTACGGTGATATCCCGTGCACACGGGAACTGACACAGGATGAGGTCGAAGAAGCGTATGAGAGGAATACCGGGAAGGTGATCATTGAAACGATCGAAGGACTCAACATCGATCCGGCAGCTGTACCGGGCATCGTTGTCAAAAACCACGGTCCGTTTGCCTGGGGCAAGAGTCCGGCAAATGCCGTATACAATGCCGTGGTCATGGAAACGGTAGCGGAGATGGATCTCAAGACATTGATGCTGAATCCGCTGGCTTCCATTGCGCGGTATGTCCTTGATAAACACTATATGCGCAAACACGGGCCGAACGCCTATTACGGACAGGAATAAAAAAGAAATGAAAAAGCCGCAGCTCAGTTGCGGCTTTCACTGTTTTATCTGCGGATCAGGACGGCTGCCTCGTAAGGCTTCAGTGTACGGAAGTCAGCGTCTGTGCGTCCGATATTGGACAGGAGGACACTGTATCCGGACAGATCAAGATCGAATTCCGCTTCGTTTCCGTAGAAGTTTGTCAGAACGATGAGGCTTTCATCATCCAGCGCTCTTTCGAAAGCGAAGATGGATCTGTGATCTTTCAGAAGTTCTTTGAACAGACCTTCCTGAATGACCTTGTTTTCTTTTCTCAGACGGATCTGTTTCTGATAGTAGCGGAAGATCGAATCAGGATCGGCGAGATCCTTTTTTACGTTGATCTCACGGTAGTTGTCACATACCTGCAGCCACGGTTTCGCGGCGGAGAATCCGGCGTACGTCAGAAGATCTAGGAAGGTTTTAACACATATTAGCGAAGAAGTCCCTTCTTCTTACGAAGTGTAAAGGAGGGGATGAATTCGTATGGAAAATATGATATAATATA
>CADBPK010000120.1 GCA_902796465.1 uncultured Erysipelotrichaceae bacterium
AAGCTCGGGTAATCTGAACACACTGGTGTTCTTGGCCGAGAAGCCCCCACCTCTAAGCTTAAGCGAAGGTGGTGGGAGTATGTCACATCCAAAGAAAGTATTCTTTCTCAAATTGACCGTAAGAAAGCAGAACTGGACAGCAGGAGACCGCTGACGTAAGGTGAACTGGAACGGCTGAATGAAGAATTTACGGTTGAATACACTTATAACTCCAACGCGATCGAGGGCAATACACTGACACTCAGGGAAACTGATCTTGTCCTCCGCGGACTGACGATCGACCAAAAACCTCTGAAGGATCATATGGAAGCTGTCGGCCACAAAGAAGCATTCGATTATGTGCGGGAACTTGTAAAGGAAAACGCTCCGCTGACGGAAAGCATCATCAAACAGATCCATTATCTTGTTCTTGCCGATAAGAAGGATGACCGCGGTATTTACAGAAGAATTCCGGTCCGCATCATGGGAGCTCACAATGAACCTGTTCAGCCCGATCTGATCACGCCGAGGATGGAACAGCTTCTGCAGAATTATTGCACAGATGAAGACCACATTGTGACAAAGCTGGCTCGTTTTCATATCGAATTTGAAAGTATCCATCCCTTTATCGATGGTAATGGAAGGACAGGCAGATTGCTTGTAAATCTGGAACTGATGAAAGCCGGCTACCCGCCCATCGACATCAAATTCACCGACAGGGCTGCATATTACAATGCCTTCGATGCCTTTCATGTTAACCATGATCTTTCCGCGATGGAAAAACTGTTCGCCGGATATATTAACGCAAGACTTGATACCTATTTGAAGATCCTGCAGAAATGATATCCGCAGGACATTCAGAGTGAATATGTAACAAAACCGGTTAATCGGGAAAGTAACAACAATTCCTGATTTATGAAAAGATTACTATAAGTTTTTAGAAACCAGGTGACTATGCGGATCAATGTACCTCTGATACGAAGCGCGATAGAAAAAGTGAAAAGCTATATGGAGCTGATGCTTCCGGAAAACCCTGTCCGTCCGTGGTCTGTTTTAAGATACAGCGCGGACGCCGCGATATGCAGGAAACTTTACGGCGCAACCATTCAGGATTATTTCGAGCTCCATTTCTATGAGAAAACACCTCGGGAAAGAAATACCTATTTCACTTCGAAGCAGGCTCTGCATTTTATCAATCTCGTAAACGGACCTGAGAACAACCAAAAGTTTTATGAAAAAGCCTCCATGTACCGTATTATGGGGAAATTCACGAAAAGAGATCTGCTGTTCTGCCCGCCGCATGATTATCAGGAATTCGAAGACTATTTCATACGGCACAGAAAAGCATTTTACAAACCGAACAACACTTACTGCGGAGAAGGCATAGAATTATGGGACGCTGACAAAACGGATGTCAGGGAACTCTACGAAAGAGCATCAAAAAACATTGCCGTCCTCGATGAGCCTGTCATCCAGCATCCGGATCTTGCGCGTCTGAATCCGGACAGCCTCAACACCGTAAAAATATATACCATGATGATCAAAGACGAATGCCGTTTTATCGCAGCCGAGCTCCGGATGGGCAGACGAGGATCATTTGTTGATAATCTTGAACGGGGCGGCCTCGCTGCCGGCATAGATATTAATACCGGTACGGTGATCGGTACGGCATATGACCTGCGGATGAAGCCATATCCTGTGCATCCGGATACCGGGGTTCAGATCACCGGTTTTGTACTTCCGAACTGGGCGGAAGTCCTTCGTTTTACGGAAGAATGTGCCCGGGCCTGTCCCATTGCGTATGTCGAATGGGATTTCGCAGTACGGGAAAACGACTGTGTCCTGATCGAAGCGAACGCCAACGCAAGAAACACGGAAATCCAGATGGGAGAATTTCATGGCAGGAAAAAACAGTTTGAGGAACTGGAAAAGCTGTATATTCAAAGTATTTCATGAATGATCTGCAGGGAAGAATACGAAAATAACCAACCGTTTCAATACCGAGATAACAAGAATATTCAGATAGGAAATGAACAAAAATGAAAGACCTGATTAGTGTGATCGTCCCAGTATTCATGGTGGAACCGTACCTTGATGAATGTATTCAGTCAATTGTTGATCAGACGTACCATAATCTTGAAATCATATTGATCGATGACGGTTCTCCTGACCGGTGTCCGCAGATCTGCGACAAATGGGCTGAAAAAGATCCGCGTATTATCGTGATCCACAAGGAAAACAGCGGTGTTTCCCGAGCCAGGAATAGCGGCATCGGCAAAGCAAACGGCCGGTATATTGTTTTTGTGGACAGTGATGATTTTCTCGAGCCGGTATATATTGAATACCTTTACCGTGCTCTCTGTGATACAGGCGCTGATCTTTCCGAATGCCGATACACAAGAAGCCCCGTTCTTTCGGAAAATACATTAGCCCGGGCAGCGATGGCGCAGCCTGTCCTTCTGACTGCAGAAGAAGCCCTGTGGATCTGGAGCCACCCTGAGAAGCAGGAGTTTAACCTGGTTGTCTGGAATAAGATGTATCGCCGTGAACTGATCAAAGAAGTCAGCTTTGCGGAAGGTTACGGCGGCGGTGAGGATGTACTTTTTACATGTTTTGTTTTTGGGAAATGCGGGAAAATAGCCCGTATTGAAAATGAATTGTATCATTGGAGAAATACTCCCGGGAGCGCCTCGAAAAAATTCCCCGACAATACTCTGCAGTCAATAGAACTGCTCCTTGCTGCTTTGGAATATCTGAAACAGGAATATCCTTCTATCGCAGCGGAGACTAAAATCCAGATGTGTCATATCATGAACGCGTTCTTTTATGCGCTTCATTATGAAACTGCTCTCGAAAACGAAAAGGAAGTCAAAGAAAAAATGCTTTCTTTCCGAAGGCGGATTCATTTCACAGCGAAAGAATGGGTGCAGCGTCCCCTGAAAGATAAGATCATGATCATATGTTCCGGGCCTTCAACCGTCAGGCTTTATATCCGGTTACGGCACTTTCTGTATAAAACCGGATGGCACTGATAAATTCCCCGGATATGTTTCAGATCCGCTTTGCGGCGCATCAGTAAAAATCAATCATCGGAGTGAACAATATGAAAAAGAATACTTTGGATATCCTGTCTGAAGCCATATCGGATATCGGTTCCTGGCAGTGGTGGTATACAGCGAAGGATATGTTCCAGCTGGAATTCAGCGACGTAATGCTGTATGACGAAACCGGAGCGGAAAAAGATCCGCACACAAGCATGATCGCCCTGGGATTTGTCGGAAATGCGTTTGCCGTATTTCTGGACAACCTGGAGGAAGAAACCGGCAAAAAATGGTATGACCGGTTTTATGACGATGAAATACAGTACCTGCAGATCGAACCATATGAATTCCGGTTTGATGATATTGATTATGCAGAAAACGTATTTGCCGGCTTCAAAAACAAAACATCGATGAAATCGTTTGAAAATACGGAGGTCTTTTCTTCTGTGAAACATATACTTGCGGCGAAATGTGATAATTACGGATTCATTGCCGGCGGGGACGATCTGGTCGTTGTCGGAAAAAAAGGCAGGTACACAGAGGAAGAAATTGAAAATGCCGCAAAACGCTGGTGGGCCTACTGGCGCGATTACTGGCGGCTGCGGAACACAAAAGACGCCTATGAGAAAGACTGGGCCTGCGAAGTGACCATTCCCGTTGATTCCGGTCACCCGACGGGTAACTGGTATGAAGGACAGGATGACAGGCAATAATCATATTTATGATGAAAGGTGCTGATATGGATATTGATACGAAGAAATATATCGACAGCCTGGATATGGAAAGCATTCCGTGGAACAGGATGTTTACTGCCTACGGTACAGCGGAACAGTATCCGGAACTGCTGGGTGTACTGGCGGAAACCCGCGACATTGAACAGTGGAAGAAAACCTTTAACCGCTTATCGGACTTTGAACATCAGAGCACCA
>CADBPK010000121.1 GCA_902796465.1 uncultured Erysipelotrichaceae bacterium
ACGCTGCGAGAGATGCGGACGTCCGCATTCCGTATTAAGAAAGTATAAAGTCTGCCGTATCTGCTTCCGTGAACTGGCTTACAAAGGCCAGATCCCGGGCGTGAAGAAGGCAAGCTGGTAAGGAGGAACGAGAGAGATGAATATGACAGATCCAATCGCTGACATGCTGACAAGAATCCGTAACGGAAATCAGGCCCGCATGAAGACAGTAGACGTTGCTCCGTGCTCCAAGGTTAAACTTGAAATCGCGAAGATCCTCAAACATGAAGGATATATCGATGGTTATAAGGTCGAAGGCGAAGGCATCGAAAAGAAGATCGTTGTCACGCTGAAATACGGCAAGAATGACGAAAAGGTCATTACAGGTCTGAAGAGAATCTCCAAGCCCGGTCTGCGTGTTTACGCAAAGGGCAGCCAGATCCCGAAGGTCCTGAACGGTCTGGGAATTGCCATCATTTCCACAAGTGAAGGAATGATGACAGACAGAGACGCAAGAAAGAAACACGTTGGCGGCGAAGTGATCGCTTACGTTTGGTAAGAGAAAGGCGGAATAGAGTAAATGTCACGTATCGGAAATAAGACGATTACCATTCCTTCCGGTGTTGAACTGAATATTGCGGAAGGCAATGAGGTGACTGTAAAAGGTCCTAAAGGTACTCTCTCAAGAAAGTTCTCCGACCTCATGGAGATCTCAGTTGAGGATGGTACAATCACTGTTAAGCGTGCCAATGAAGATAAGCACACAAAGCAGCTCCATGGCACAACAAGAGCACTGCTGAACAACATGATCCAGGGTGTATTCAATGGATATAAGAAGCAGCTCAAGATCGTCGGTATCGGTTACCGTGCAGCATTATCGGGCAAGCAGCTGACACTCAATGTCGGTTTCTCTCACCCGGTTGAATTCACGGTTCCTGAAGACGTAACAGTTGAAGTACCGGATGCTACAACAATTAACGTAAGCGGAATCGACAAACAGAAAGTCGGTCAGTTCGCAGCAGTTGTAAGAGCTGTTAAGAAGCCTGAACCGTACGGCGGAAAGGGTATCCGTTATGTGGATGAAAAAGTACGTCGTAAAGAAGGCAAGACAGCTGCTAAGAAATAAGGGAGGGAGATAGAATGCTGAAGAAAACAAAAAAGAATGAAGAACGTATTCGCCGGCATAAGCGTGTACGCCGCATCGTCAGCGGAACTCCTGACCGTCCGAGACTGAACGTGTTCCGTTCCAACGCGAATATTTATGCACAGGTCATCGATGACACAACAGGAAACACATTATGCGCTGTCAGTTCTCTGGAATTAAAGCTTGAGAACGGCGGAAATATCGAAGCTGCCAAGAAGGTCGGCGAAGCGATCGCAAAGAAATGTGCTGACAAGAATATCGAAGCAGTCCGGTTTGACCGCGGCGGCTATGTATATCACGGAAGAGTCAAGGCGCTCGCTGATGCAGCAAGAGAAGCCGGACTGAAGTTCTGAGGAAAGGAGAGTACAGAATGGCTAACGAACGTAAACAGTTTAATAGAAGACGTGAACCGAAAGAGTTCGAAGATGTTGTAGTCTCCATCAACCGTGTCAGTAAGACTGTCAAGGGCGGCCGCAGAATGCGTTTCTCGGCTCTCGTAGTTGTAGGTGACAAAAAAGGAAGAATCGGATTTGGAATGGGCAAGGCTGCCGAAGTTCCGGATGCGATCAAGAAAGCAACAGAAGCTGCGACAAAGAGTGTCTTCAAAGTCAATCTCGTTGAAGACAACCGTACAGTACCGCATGCAGTCAAGGGTACAGCAGAATCCAGTACAGTATTCTTAAGCCCTGCTGCTCCTGGTACCGGCGTTATCGCAGGTAGTGCTGTCCGTTCTATTCTCGAACTGGCAGGCGTCAGCGATGTATGCTCCAAGATCATCGGTTCCAGAACACCGGTCAACGTCGTTTATGCGACAATCGATGCTCTGAAGCAGATGCGTACGATCGAGGATGTTGCCAAGATCCGTGAAAAGAAGATCAGCGAAATTCGTTAAGGAGGGACTCTGAAATGAAATTAAATGAAATGAAAGCAAGTGACGGAGCCCGCTTCACAACGAAGAGACTTGGCAGAGGCCAGGGTTCCGGCCAGGGCAAAACAGCCGGCAAGGGACATAAAGGTCAGAATTCCAGAAGCGGCGGCGGTGTCGCTATCGGATTTGAAGGCGGACAGACACCGTTCTTCAAGAGAATGCCGAAAAGAGGCTTCACAAACTATACACGCAAGGAATATGCAGTTGTGAATGTTGAAGATCTGAACAGATTTGAAGCAGACGCAGTTGTAGATTACGAAGCTCTGAAAAACGCAGGCTTGCTGAAGAAGAAGCTGGACGGCGTCAAGATTCTTGGCAAAGGAAAACTCGAAAAGAAACTGACAGTCAAGGCTGACAAATTCTCCAAAACTGCACAGAAAGCAATCGAAGAAGCAGGCGGAACTGTAGAGGTACTGTAACATGATGCATACGTTCGCCAGCTTGTTCAGGAATAAGGAGATCCGCAATAAGATCTTCTTTACCCTGGCGATGCTGTTGATCTATCGCGTCGGTTCAGCTATCCCGACACCGGGTGTCAATGCGGACCAGCTGGCTGCACAGCTCGGAGACAACTCCATCCTGAGCATGATGAATCTGCTCGGAGGCGGTGCGCTGGAAAGACTTTCCGTATTTGCAATGGGTGTCGGACCATATATCACAGGGAGCATTATTGTTCAGCTGCTGAGTATGGACGTTATCCCGGCTCTGACCGAATGGTCAAAGTCCGGACAGACAGGCCGTCAGAAAATTGAAAAGACAACCAGATATCTCGCTGTTGTATTATCGTTTGTACAGGCGTTTTCCCTGGTTTACGGATTTGACAAGCAGTATGCGATCCTGGTGAATTCCAGACTGTCCACATATCTGTTCACGGCTACCGTTCTGACAGCGGGTACAATGTTCCTGCTGTGGATCGGTGACCGTATCAGTATGAAGGGCATCGGGAACGGAATCTCCATTCTGATCTTCTCAGGTATCGTATCCAACATGCCTGCCGGATTCGCACAGGTCTACAATATTCTGACCGGAGGCAATTCACAGGGTGCAGTATTCAACGGAGTTCTGCAGTTTGCCCTGTACTGCCTGCTGTATCTCGCGATTATTGTATTTGTTGTCATTATGGAAACGGCGGTCCGTAAGATCCCGATTCAGTATACAAACAGCTCCAATATCCGCGGCGGCAGTGATATCACATTCCTTCCGCTGAAAATAAACAGCGCTTCCGTAATTCCTGTCATCTTCGCACAGGCAATTATGACCGCGCCGCAGATCATAATCAGCTTTTTCAACCAGGATCTTTACAGAACACTGAATTCATTCCTGTCATTGAATAAGCCGCTTGGATTATGCATCTATGCTGTATTGACAATTTTATTCACATTCTTCTACACTGAATTACAGGTAGATCCTGATAAAGTAGCTGAGAATCTGGGTAAAAGCGGCGCATATATTCCTGGTATTCGTCCGGGAACCGAAACAAAGACTTACCTGCATAAGGTATTAAACAGAATTACCGTTCTTGGCGCTTTGGCATTAACCATAATCGCCGTGATCCCATACTTACTGCCGATGTTCACATCCCTTCCGACATCCACTGCGATCGGCGGCACCGGTATCATTATCGTTGTCGGCGTTGCAATGGAAACAATGTCGCAGCTGAAGGGCCAGCTGACACAGAAGCAGTATCACGGCTTCCTTAAATAATAGGATAGCCCCGGAAGGGCAAAGGAGGACGGATAATGAATATCCTTATCATGGGTCCTGCAGGAGCGGGAAAAGGCACAATGTCTGATCTCATTCTGAAGGAGTACGACATTCCGCACATTTCAACAGGCGATATGCTGAGAGAAAATGTACGGAAAGGAACAGACCTTGGCAAAGAAGCACAGTCCTATATGGAAGCTGGAAAGCTCGTACCGGACAGTGTTATCAACGGCATGGTCGAAAAGAGGCTTCAGGAACCGGATTGCCAGAAAGGTTACCTGCTGGATGGCTTCCCCCGCACACTGGTGCAGGCGCAGACATTCGCGGAAATCGCTGACAAGATCGGTAAACCGGTTGAAGCGGTCATTGCTTTGGAAGTTGACTTCGAAATTCTGAAGGAAAGAATCACGGGACGGAGAATCTGTCCGAAATGTGGAGCGATCTTCCACATGAAGAATCATCCTCCGAAAGTCGAAGGTATCTGCGACGAATGCGGTGCAGAACTCAGCCAGCGGAAAGATGATACCGTTGAACAGCTGAAAGTCCGCATGGATGAGTATGAAAAGAGTACAAAACCGGTCATTGACTTCTATGAAGGAAAAGGCGTTGTCACACACATCGACGCTGCCAATAAGCCGGCTGAAGTATTCGAAAAGATCAAAGAAGCACTGGGAAAAATTGATTGATGTATGGGTGTCTGGCGGGATTCCCCTGGAATTCCGCCAGTGATCTCAGGAAAATGGAGAATGAATGGGAAAACAGGACGTCATTGAAATTGAGGGTATTGTAGAAGATACACTTCCTAATGCCAATTTCAAGGTGAAATTAGAAAATGGTCATGAGATCCGTGCCCACGTTGCTGGTAAAATCCGAATGAATTACATCCGCATTTTACCGGGAGATCGGGTCACAGTAGAAATTTCGCCTTATGACTTAACACGTGGGCGTATTACCTACAGACATAAGTAAGACAAAATTGTCGAGGAGGCAAAAAATGAAAGTAAGACCATCAGTAAAACCGATTTGTGATAAGTGCAGAGTCATCAAGCGCAAAGGCGTTGTTATGGTGATTTGTGAAAATCCAAAGCACAAACAGAGACAGGGTTAACAGGAGGATAGAAAAATGGCACGTATTGCTGGTGTAGATATTCCCCGTAACAAATGCGTAGGAGTATCTTTGACCTATATTTATGGTATTGGACCATCCACAGCAAAAAAGATCTTAGCTGCTTGCGGAATCGATGAAACGATCCGTGTAAAAGACCTGACAGACGAACAGGAAAACGCTATTCGTCAGCAGGTAGACGCAATTAAAACCGAAGGTGATCTGCGTCGTGAAAGAGCTCTCGATATCAAGCGTTTGATGGAAATCGGAAGCTACCGCGGATTACGTCACAGAAGAAGCTTGCCTGTACGCGGTCAGCGCACAAGGACGAATGCTCGTACAAGAAAGGGTCCGCGTCGTACTGTCGCGAACAAGAAGAAGTAGGAGGCATAAGACATGGCAGTAAATAAGAGAAAAGGTGCTGCGGCAAAGGGCCGTAAGAAGAAGATCAAGCGTAATATTACGAAGGGTATCGCGCATATCCATTCCACATTCAACAACACAATCGTTTCCATTTCCGATGAAGCAGGAAACGTTATCTCCTGGAGCTCCGCAGGTGCTTTAGGTTATAAAGGATCACGTAAGTCCACTCCTTATGTAGCACAGTTATGTGCAGAAGCAGCCGGAAAAGCAGCTGCGCAGCAGGGTTTGAAAACAGTAGAGGTAAATGTTAAAGGTCCGGGTCCCGGACGTGAAGCAGCAGTTCGTTCCTTACAGACTGCAGGACTGGAGATCACAGCGATCAACGATGTAACTCCGATCCCTCACAACGGATGCCGTCCGCCGAAGAGACCGCGTGGTTAATATCATATCAGGAGGTTTGTGAATGCAAAAATTTGAACGCGCCGAGTTTGAAGTCAAAGAATACGTTGAATCTGAGAATTACGGTAAGTTTACACTGGCCCCGCTGGAAAGAGGCTTCGATACAACGATCGGTAATGCATTGCGCAGAGTCCTTCTGTCTTCATTGCCGGGCGGTGCAGTCTTCTCCATTAAGGTAGATGGTGTATACCATGAATTCACATCGATCCCCGGAGTCAGAGAAGATGTATCCATGATCATTCTGCAGCTGAAACAGCTGGTTATGGTCATTGAAGACGATGAAGTTTATGATCTGCAGATTTCAGCCAAGGGACCTTGCACTGTTACAGCAGGTGATATTATCTGCCCGGCACAGGTCGAGATCCTGAATAAAGATCTGGAGATCGCGCATCTGGAAGCAGGCGCATCTCTGGAAATGGAACTGAAGGCAAAGAACGGCCGCGGTTATGTCAGCGCTGACATGAACAAGCAGCTGAACCAGGGCAATTCACAGGGAATCGGCACTGTTTATACAGACTCCATCTATACACCGATCGAGCGTGTTGCTTACCATGTCGAACCGACACGTGTAGGCCAGGACGTTAAATACGGTGAACTGGAAATGGAAATCTGGACAAACGGTTCCATCAACCCGCAGAAGGCACTGTCCATGGCAGCCAAGATCCTGATCGACCATCTCAGCATCATTGCGGATATCAATGAGGAAGTTCTTGACATGGATGACGTGATCAAGGAAAGCGGCGTTGAAGTTCCGAACAAGGGACAGCAGATGATGATCGAAGACCTTGATCTGTCCGTACGTTCCTATAACTGTCTGAAGCGCGCAGGCATCCAGACAGTGGATGAATTAACACAGAAGACTGAGGATGAGATGATGAGAGTTCGTAACCTCGGTAAGAAATCATTGAAGGAAGTCAAAGACAAGCTGATCGAACTCGGTCTGAGCTTCAAGTCATTTGACTAAGGAGGATATGCTATATGAAAAACCGTAGATTTGGCAGAACTGCTGATCATCGTAAAGCTATGCTGAGAAACCTCGCTACTTCCGTTATCCTGTACGGAAAAGTTGAGACAACAGAAGCAAAGGCAAAGGATATGCGTTCTGTCGTTGATAAACTGATCACATTAGGCAAAAAGGGTGATCTCGCTGCACGCCGTCAGGCTGCTGCTTATATCAGAAATGTTGTCGCTGACGAAGAGACACAGAAGACAGTTTTACAGAAGCTGTTTGACGAAGTCGCTCCGAAGTACAGCGGACGCAACGGCGGATACACACGTGTCGTTAAGACCGGAACACGCCGCGGCGACGCTGCCCCGATGGCATACATCGAGCTGGTATAAAGAATTTAAGGTCTGCGATGCAGGCCTTTTTTCATGCAATAAAAGAATGAATTATCAGTGAAAATAGAATAGAATTGATACATGGGAATTTCAAAAAAGAGAGAAAAAGGGATATTTCCCGGGAAAAACAAAGGCATACTGGAAGTGAGTTCAGCGATTCGGCATTATTACGGTCTGGAATGCGCGTATGAACCGGATCCGGATGTTTCCGCATGGCTGGAAAAGAACGCTTTCCGCTGTGTGATCGTTTTTCTGATTGACGGCATGGGCTCTTCCATTCTGGATGCGCATAAGGAAGAAACACCGTTCATTCATAAATATCGTATAAAGGATACAGAGACTGTCTTTCCGCCTACGACAACAGCTGCGACAACAGCCCTGCTGACAGGGAAATCGCCGAAAGAGACCGGATGGCTCGGGTGGAACCAGCACTTTTCCGAGAAAAATGATCAGATCATCCTGTTCCGGGACATATCGCAGTACGGTGAGGGATGTTATCCCGGATTTGCCCGGGGGACACTGCCGGTGACAGTGATTTTTGAAGAACTGAATAAAAAAGGCATCAAGGCTGATTCCGTGTGGCCGTTTTTCGGAAGGACTAATGCCTGTGATTCATATCAGGAAATGATCGAAACAACAGCGACCCTGGCGAAAGACCCGGAGATGCGCTTCCTTTATGTATACTGGGATGCGTTTGATACATTTCTGCACAGGAACGGACCGTCATCACCGATGACAGGCAAGATCCTGAAGGAGATCGATGAGGAACTGGCGAAAATGACTTCAGAACTGCCGGGAGATACAGGCATGATCGTCCTGGCGGATCATTCGCAGGTCGATGCGGTGCATTATCATCTGGATGAGGATGCGGAACTGAATGCCTGCCTGCTGTATCCGCCGTCTATCGAACAGCGGGCAGCGGCACTGTTTATCAGGCCGGAAAAGAAGGATATATTTCCGGAACTGTTCCGCAGGAAACTGGGAGATGCGTTTGTGCTGTATTCCAAAGAAGAAGTGTTAAACAGCAACCTGTTCGGAGAAGGAGAAGCGCATCCGCGTTTTGCGGAGTTTATCGGTGATTATCTGGCGGTAGCCATTACCCCGCTTCAGCTGGATTACGGGGTCGGAACTGCCGTAAAAGGAAATCATGCGGGCGGAATGGAAGAAGAAAGGATCATTCCGGTGATCCTGTATCCGCAGTAAAGGAAGGTATACATATGAATATAAAAAAAGCAATCGCGGTGACGGCGGGACTTTGTCTTCTGTGCGGCTGTGCCGGCAGTCAGGAAACAGAGCCGCAGCCGCAGGAAGAGCATACAGATGAAGCGTATGTTTCCTATGTCCGGGACGTTGAAACAGGGCGTCCGGAAAACTTTACCGCGGCCGCAAGAATTTCATATGACATGAAATATGAAAAGGATATCCTCGACCGGTATTCTATGGATGAAGTGCTGGAAATGCAGGGTGATACCGCCCATATCCGGCAGAACATTGACGGGAACGGCGTATATTCAGCGATCGAAGGATATTACTTTGATGGAAATCTGTACAATACCTACAACGGTATTACATATTATGAGCCGATGGAGCCGGCTGATGTGCAGGCGATGATGCTTGTGCCCGTTTCGCCGTACGCTTTTCCAGAAAAGCAGATCGGGACGATTTCCCTGAATGAAGATGAAAGCGGGAAAGAATACCGGATCAGTCTGAAGGAAGAAAGCGCAGCGGATATCCTGTTTGCCAGATACGATATTTACGGTCTGGATCAGTATAAGGATCTTACCGTCAAGGATCATTCCATCGCAGTCAGGTTTGATGAAAATGGTTCGTATAAAGGGGAAACAGCATCTTTTACGGTCGAGCTGGAATATGAGAAAAAGAAAATCGAAGTATCTTGTCAGATGAACATGGACCTTCTGAAAACCAATGAAACAGAAGTAGTGATAACGGATGAAATGAAGGATACATTCCGGCAGTATATATCGTATGAGGATATCGATCCTTCCTCGATCGATGAAGGTGAGTATGTGGATGATACCGAAGAAGATACCGCCCTGGCTACATTTGAAAAGAGACTGGTTTCCCGTCTGAATTACAAAGCGGAAGGAAACGGGGTCTACAGGAACCATTACAACGATACTGAGGAATACCGGGTCGATATTGTCAACGGTACATTCCAGTACGCGAATTACTCCATTGTTTATACCTACAACTGGAAGGGCGATATCGCCGCGTTCAGCGGATGTACATATGATTTCAAAAACGACAAAGCCAGTTCGGGATGTGAGGATGAAGTTGTTGAGAAGATGAAGACCGTGAAATCCTATCTGGAGATGGAATTGTATTACTGCGGTCTGTCCCTTGATGCGATCCAGCAGGAATCACAGACATCCGGTTCTTAAAGGAGCGATTACATGCAGGATCAGTTTCTCGAAACGATCAAAAAGAAAGCATATCTGGATGATGTGCCGATCATGAAGGATGACGGCATTGCCTTTCTCCTGGATTTTCTGCGGGAACACGAAAATATCCGCGATATCCTGGAATGCGGGACGGCGGTTGGCTATTCCTCGATCCGTATGGCGCAGATCCGCTGGGATATGCGGATCGATACCCTCGAGATCGATCCGTCGATGTATGAACAGGCAGTCAGGAATATACAGGAAGCGGGGCTTCAGGAAAGGATCCATCCATATCTCATTGATGCGGCATCCTTTGAAACAGATACGGTATATGACCTGGTCTTTGTGGATGCGGCAAAATCACAGTACAGGAGATATCTGGAACATTTTATGAAAAACGCCGGGAAGGGTACGTATTTTGTTTTTGACAATCTGAATTTTCACGGTATCGTGGATGATCACTCTCTTTCCGCCAACCGCAGTACGATCCAGATGGTGAATAAGATCCGGAAGTTCAGGGAAGACCTGCTGGCGGATGAGAGATTTGAAACAAAATTCTATGCGCAGACTGGTGACGGCATTGCCGTGGCACAGCTTCTCTGATTCAGCATAAATATAAAAACGGAGGAAGGGATGACCTTCCTCCGTTTGTGTTCTTATGATGCGGATCAGAAATGTCCGCTGCTGTGGGAGAAACCGCCGCTGTTTATGCTGGTTCCCCCGCTGTGCCCGCCGCCGTC
>CADBPK010000122.1 GCA_902796465.1 uncultured Erysipelotrichaceae bacterium
CAGTACCTGTTTGAAATAGCAGGCTCTCGGATCTTTATCCACTTCCACGCTGATCTCATTTACTCTCGGCAGCGGATGCATGATCACAAGATCCTTTTTTGCCTTTTCAAGCTTCTTCGGTTCCAGGATATATGTATCTTTCAAACGGAGATAATCTTCTTCGTTGAAGAAACGTTCTCTCTGCACCCTGGTCATATACAGGATGTCCAGATCCCCGATCACATCTTCAAGACTGGTGGACTGGGTAAACGGGATGTTGTTTTTCTTCAGTACGTTCTTTTTCACATAGCTCGGCAGTTTCAGCTCCACCGGGGAAATGAGAACAAATTCATTGCCCTGATAGCGTGACATTGCCTCAATCAGTGAATGCACCGTCCTTCCGAATTTCAGGTCGCCGCATACGCCGATCTTCAGATTGTTGAAGCCTCCCTTTTCCCGGGAAATCGTCAGAAGGTCTGCCAGTGTCTGCGTCGGATGGTTGTGTCCGCCGTCTCCGGCATTGATGACCGGGATCGACGCATTGATGGAAGCGACATACGGCGCGCCTTCCTTCGGATGACGCATGGCGATGATGTCCGCATAGCAGCTGACTGTCTTCGCCGTATCCGCTACGCTTTCACCCTTTGCGGCGGAACTGCTCTGCGCTTCCGAGAAACCGATCACACTGCCGCCCAGTTCGAGCATGGCTGCTTCAAAGCTGAGACGCGTCCTGGTGGACGGTTCGAAAAACAGGGAAGCCAGCTTCTTTCTTTTGCACGCTTCCGCGTATTTGTCGGGATTTGCAATGATGTCGTTTGCGGTTGCGATCAGTTCATCGATTTCCTCAACGGAAAGATCCAGAATATTGATCAGGCTTCTCATGTTATTCTCCCTATCTGATCCAGCTTTCGTCACCTGGATTGTTCCTGAAAGCAATCAGTCTTTCGATATCCTCTTTCTGGATATAGCCTTCCTCCCCGGCTACTTCGGCGATCACGTCGAAGTTTGTCAGTGAGATGTTCTTTACATTCGCTTCGGCCAGACGGTCAAGGCCTTTTTTCATGCCGTATGTGAAGATGGACACGATGCCGAGCACTTCCGCTCCTGCTTCGCGCAGGACATTTACGACATCGATCACACTGCCGCCGGTGGAGATCAGGTCTTCCACGACAACGACTTTCTGTCCCGGTTTCAGTTCGCCTTCGATCTGGTTCTTTCTGCCGTGATCCTTTGAACCGGCTCTTACATAACCCATCGGCATACCCAGGATATGGCCTGTGATCGCTGCGTGGGCAATACCTGCCGTGGATGTCCCCATCAGGACTTCCGCTTCCGGATAGTTTGTCTTCACAAGCTTTGCCAGTCCGTTTTCAACATCATTCCTGACTTCCACATTGGTCAGTGTCAGACGGTTGTCGCAGTAAACAGGACTCTTGATGCCGCTTGCCCATGTGAACGGCTCATCCGGTCTGAAGAATACCGCTTTGATCTTCAGCAGATCCGCTGCTATTTTTCTCTCCATGTTTCCACCTCTTATTCCGCAAATTCCCTGATGCATCTTTCATACGCAGCCACCGGGTCAGCCGCTTTTGTGATCGGCCTTCCGACGACGATGAAGTCGGAACCGATCTTTTTCGCTTCTTCCGGTGTCATGACACGCTTCTGATCGCCTTTGTCGTTCTCCGCAAAGCGTACGCCCGGCGTTACGGTCAGGAACTCTTTCCCGCATACCTCATGTACTTTTGCGGCTTCTAGCGGTGAACATACGACCCCGTCGAGGCCGGCATTCTTCGCAGTCTTTGCATAATGCATGACGACTTCCGCGATCGGTTCTTTGATGAGCAGGTCTTTTTCCATGCTTTCCTGATCGGTGCTGGTCAGCTGCGTAACCGCAATAAGAAGCGGTCTTGTGCCGTCTTCCCTTGTCAGTCCTCTCAGTGCGGCTTCCATCATTGCCGTTGTTCCGGCCGCGTGCAGGTTGACCATGTCGACGTTCAGCCTGCTCAGTACCCGCATTGCCTTTTCGACAGTATTCGGTATGTCATGGAGCTTCAGGTCAAGAAAGATCTTGTGTCCTCTCTCCTTGATCTCTTTTACGATCGCAGGACCTTCCGCATAGTACAGTTCCATGCCGATCTTTACGAAAGGCTTTTTCCCGCTGAAACGGTCCAGAAAGGAAATCACTTCCTCCCTGCCTGAAAAATCCAGCGCAACAATTACATCTCTATCCATTCCTGACACCTCCTGTTATATCTCTGATATTCTCAATGCCGAGACTGTCCATGACAGCCGGCAGTCCTTCTATGATTTTTTTACAGGCGAACGGATCGGTCAGATTCGCCGCCCCTACTTCCACCGCGGAAGCCCCGGCAAGCATCATCTCGATCACATCCTCTGCCTTTGTGATGCCGCCCATTCCGATGACGGGAATATTCACGGCATGCGCGACCTGGTATACCATGCGCAGCGCCACCGGGAATACAGCCGGTCCGGAGAGTCCGCCGGTCACATTCTTCAATACCGGCTTCCTCGTCTTCAGATCGATGCGCATGCCCATCAGTGTATTGATGAGGCTGATGCCGTCCGCGCCGCTGTCTTCACAGGCTCTGGCGATGCTTACAATATCCGTCACATTGGGTGACAGCTTGATGACCACGGGTTTTTTAGTTACAGCCTTTACCGCTTTTGTGATCTTTCCTGCCATGACCGGATCCGTTCCGAAGCTCATACCGCCACCGTGCACATTCGGACAGCTGATATTCACTTCGATCCAGCCGACCTGTTCCTCGGCATCCAGAAGCTTTGATACATATACATATTCCTCTTCGGAAAAGCCGCTGACATTCGCCATTACCTTTTTATGAAAGCATTTCTTCAGCTTCGGCAGCTCCTCGCTGATCACCCGGTGCACGCCCGGATTCTGCAGGCCTACCGCATTCAGCATACCTGCAGCGCTTTCCGCAATACGCGGTGTCGGGTTGCCGAAGCGTTCTTCTCTGGTGGTTCCCTTGAAGGAAAATGTACCCAGCATATTGATGTCATACAGTTCCGCGAATTCATACCCGAATCCGAAAGTCCCGGACGCAGGGATCACGGGATTGTCGATCCCGGTCCCGCAGAGGTCAACACTCAGTCTTCCCATGCAAGTTCCTCCTTCCGGAATACCGGTCCTTCCTTGCAGATGCGCTTTTTGCCGGCTTTTGTTTCTATGGAACAGCCCATGCAGGCGCCGAAGCCGCATCCCATTCTTTCCTCCAGTGAGAACTGGCCTTCCGTTACTGTGTTCTTATATACGCTCTTTAACATCGGCAACGGTCCGCATGTATAGAAATATGTGTACGCTGTCTCTTTAAGAGCTTCCGTGACGAATCCTTTGATCCCATATGAACCATCCACGGTCGTCACATACACATCCGCACCGAGCGCCCTGAATTCGTCTTCGTAAAAGATCTCATTCTTTGTATTGAAGCCGAGGATGACAGTGACCTTTTTGCCCTGGCCGATGAGCTCTTTTGCGGTCATATAGAGCGGCGGCACACCGACGCCTCCGCCGATGAGCACCGGCGCTTCCCCGCTTACGGAAAGGTCATAGCCGTTTCCCAGCTGTGTCAGGACATCCAGGCTGCCTTCTTTGATCAGTGACAGCGCTTTTGTGCCTTCCCCAACTGTTTTGTATATGATGGTGACCGTATGCTCATCCGCGTCGCATACCGAGATCGGCCTTCTGAGGAAGAAACCGTCGATCTTGATCTCGATGAACTGACCCGGGCGTATTCCTGCCGTATCACCCGCAAGGACCATGCGGTAAACATTCTCCGTCAGCTTTGTATTTTCCTTAACGATATAGTATCCCTGATGCATCCTTTACTCCTTACGCATCGATCGTTGAAATCTTCAGTGTGATCTCTTCAAGCACATCCAGCAGTGCCCGTACGGTATCCAGCGATGTGAAGATCGTTACGTTGTTTTCGACCGCGCACATTCTGATCAGCGCGCCGTCATTTGCTTCACTTGCAGAACGGATGTTTCTTGTATTGATCACGTATGCGATATGACCCTGGCGGATCGCTTCCGGAATGTCATTCGGAACTTCGCTGATCTTTCTGCGCACATGTGTGCGGATGCCGTTGCTCTTGAGGAAATTCGCAGTTCCCGCAGTTGCTTCGATATTGAAGCCGAGATCATAGAAACGTCTGATCAGCGGCAGCGCTTCGTCCTTGTCCGCATCCGCGATCGTTGCGAATACGGTACCGTAGTTTCTCAGACGCATGCCGGAAGCCTGCAGGGCCTTGTACAGCGCCCTGTTCAGCTTGTCATCATAACCGATTGCTTCACCGGTGGACTTCATTTCCGGAGAGAGATACGCATCCAGTCCTTTGATCTTATTGAAAGAGAATACCGGGACCTTTACATAGAAGCGCTCCTTCTCATTCGGATACAGGGTGAAGATCCCCTGTTCCTTCAGGCTCAGACCCAGGATGACTTCTGTCGCGATATCCGCGAGGGAGTAACCCGTTGCCTTGGAAAGGAACGGTACCGTTCTTGAGGATCTCGGGTTGACTTCGATGATATATACGTTTTCATCTTTATCTACGATGAACTGGATATTGTAAATACCGACAATGCCGATGCCCAGACCAAGTCTCTTCGTATACTGCAGGATGGTGCCTTTTACCTTGTCGGAGATGCTGAAAGCAGGATATACACTGATGGAGTCACCGGAATGGATACCTGTTCTTTCGACCAGTTCCATGATACCCGGCACAAACACATCCACACCGTCGCATACCGCATCGACTTCCACTTCCTTGCCGGAAATATACTTGTCGACGAGGACCGGTTTTTCTTCATCGATCGCTACTGCTGTCTTCAGATAATGACGCAGCTGTTCTTCATCGCTGACGATCTCCATGGCCCTGCCGCCCAGCACGAAGCTCGGTCTGACCAGGACCGGATAGCCGATCTCCTGTGCTGCGCGGATGCCGTCTTCGATTTTCGTGACAGCTTTGCCGGCAGGCTGCGGGATATTCAGTTCTTTCAGCAGTTTCTCAAAAAGATCCCGGTTCTCCGCCCTTGCGATCGCGTCGCAGTCGGTGCCGATGATCTTGACGCCGCGCTTCATGATCGGTTCGGCAAGATTGATCGCCGTCTGTCCGCCCAGCAGCGCAATGACGCCGATCGGCTTTTCAAACAGCACGATGTTCATTACATCTTCCGGTGTCAGCGGTTCGAAATACAGCTTGTCCGCTGTTGTATAGTCGGTGGATACAGTCTCAGGGTTGCTGTTGATGCTGATCGCTTCATACCCTGCTTTTTTGATCGTCTGTACGGCATGTACGGTCGAATAGTCAAACTCGATGCCCTGACCGATGCGGATCGGACCGGCACCCAGCACAATGATCTTCTTCTTGTCGGAAAGTATGGATTCATTCTCCCCTGTATAGGAGGAATAATGATAGGCAATGTATTTGCCGGAATGGAGCGTATCGACCATCTTGAAGATCGGGAAGATATCATTTTCTTTTCTGAGGTTGAATACTTCGATCTCATCTTCATTCCAGAGCTTCGCGATATACGGATCCGAGAAGCCCATCTTCTTCGCTTCTTTCAGTACTTCAATGTCATGGACATTTTCACTGAGTTTCTTTTCCATGGCAACGATCTTCTGAATGGATTCCAGGAACAGGTCCGTGATCATGGTCGCTTCATGGATTTCTCTGACGGATACGCCTCTTCTTAACAGTTCCGTGATCGCAAAGATATTGTCATACCGGAAATCCTTCACATAAGCCAGGAGTTCATCCGTTTCATATGAATCAAATTTAGCCAGGTAAAGATGGTTTACGCCTGTTTCGAGTGATCTGACGGATTTCAGCATGCACTCTTCCAGATTCGCGCCGAGACTCATGACTTCGCCGGTCGCCTTCATCTGCGTGCCCAGCGTGTTCGGCGTATCCGGGAATTTGTCAAACGGGAAACGCGGGAATTTCGCAACGATATAATCGAGGCTCGGTTCCTTGTCTGCCGTTGTGCCTGCCACTTCGATCTCTTCCAGCGTCATGCCCATCGCGATCTTGGCGGTAACACGCGCGATCGGATAGCCGCTCGCCTTGGACGCAAGCGCGGATGACCTGGAAACACGCGGGTTTACTTCGATCAGGAAGTATTCGCTCGTCTCCGGATGCAGGGCGAACTGGACGTTGCAGCCGCCTTCGATCTTCAGTTCGCTGATGATGCGCAGGGCGGAATCATTCAGCATCTTCAGATCATGGTCATTCAGGGAAAGGATCGGTGCCACAACGATGGAGTCACCTGTGTGCACGCCGACCGGATCAACGTTTTCCATGCCGCAGATCGTGATCGTATGATCGTTCTTGTCACGCATAACCTCGAATTCGATCTCTTTGTATCCCTTGACGCTCTTTTCGATCAGTACCTGTGATACCGGGGAGAGCAGAAACGCATTTGTGCCGATCTCGACCAGTTCCTCTTCATTCTCCGCAAACCCGCCGCCGGTTCCGCCGAGCGTAAATGCAGGACGCAGTACGACCGGATAGCCGATCCTCTTTGCGGCTTCCTTCGCTTCGTCCAGGTTATATGTGATCTCGGAAGGGATAACCGGTTCCCCGATCTTCTGGCACATTTCCTTGAACATCTTTCTGTCTTCCGCGCGTTCAATACTCTCACGCGGTGTGCCGAGCAGTTCCACGCCGCATTCTTTCAGGATGCCCTTTTTATCCAGCTGTACCGCAAGGTTCAGACCTGTCTGGCCGCCGATGCCCGGCAGGATCGCGTTCGGTCTTACATAACGCAGGATCTTGGCAATATATTCCAGTGTCAGCGGCTCCATATAAACCTTGTCCGCCATGGATGTATCTGTCATGATCGTTGCCGGATTGGAGTTGCAGAGAATTACTTCATATCCTTCTTCTTTCAGGGCTATGCATGCCTGTGTGCCGGCATAGTCAAATTCTGCCGCCTGCCCGATCACGATCGGACCTGAGCCGATGATCAATACTTTTTTGATGTCTGTTCTTTTAGCCATACTGTTATCTCCGATCTATTTCTCATAAACGGTCTTGCCGTTATATACAGTCTTTACACATTCGCCGTATACTTCCATTCCTGCAAACGGTGTTGCTTTTCCCTGTGAAAGGAATGTTTCCGGGTCAATGACATATTTCTTTGAAAGATCCCATACTGTCCAGGATTCTTTCTGCTGAATACCGAAACGTTTTCGCGGATTCACTGTCAGGAGCCTGACCAGCTGATCCAGTGTGATGATGCCTCTTTTAACAAGATATGTATACAGCAGCGGGAACGCCGTCTCAATGCCGGTGATGCCGAAGGCGCTGCCGGCAAGGCCTTTTGCCTTTTCTTCAGCGCTGTGCGGCGCGTGGTCGGTTGCGATCACATCGATCGTACCGTCCTGGATCCCTTCAACCAATGCTTCCCTGTCTTCTTTTGCCCGCAGCGGCGGATTCATCTTGAATCTTCCTCCTTCCTGCAGGTCGTTTTCATCCAGCAGGAGATAATGCGGTGCCGTTTCGCAGGTCACATTGACGCCCCGTTTTTTCGCTGCACGGATCAGGGCAACGCTTTCCTTTGTGGAAATGTGGCAGATGTGATACCCGCATCCTGTCTCTTCCGCGAGCTTCAGATCACGTTCGATCTGTTTCCATTCACTTTCCGAACATATGCCTTTGTGACCATGTTCCTTTGCGTATTTTCCGTCATGGATATATCCGCCTGTCAGCAGCGTCTCATCTTCGCAGTGCGCTACGATCAGTTTTCCGAGGCTTTTTGCCTTTAACATCGCCTCCCGCATCATGCCGTCACGCTGTACGCCCTTGCCGTCATCCGAGAAAGCGACGACCTTGTCTTTCATTCCTTCCAGGTCAGCCAGTTCCTGTCCTTTCTCGCCGACTGTTATGGCGCCGTAGGGAAGCACTTCGATGCAGGCATCCCTGTTGATGATGTCCCACTCTTCCTGCAGCTGTTCCACACTGTCCGGCACCGGATTCAGGTTCGGCATGGCACACACGGTCGTATAGCCGCCTTTTGCGGCAGCTCTGGAGCCGGAGCCGATCGTTTCCTTATAAGAAAAACCCGGTTCTCTGAAATGTACATGTACATCACAAAAACCGGGAAAAACTACGTAATCATGAGACGGATCACCGTCTGCTACATCAATACACAAAGTATTCTGATCAGGAAATATCTGTAAATCATCGGACTGGTAAACTTTTGCGTTGATCTTCATACTTACCTCCGTAAAAAAATCCTGCCGAAACCGGCAGGACAAACACGTCTTCTGTTATCATCATCCATCTTACCGATCTCTCTGTATCGTTTTAAAGATTTCTGTTTTCTTCTGTAAAAGGATACCATCACCCCGCAGGTGTGTCAACGAAAACATGAACCCCTTTTCCGGGTACATATTTAGTCTGATCTTTATAATAAAATGCCTCATCACTGACGCCGGCGGCATTTAAGTGATCTGAGGCATTTCATTTATAGGATTTGCGTTTGCCTGTACGACGCCTTATTCCACACAGAGGTATTTACGGATCAGATACACCGGTGTGCAGCTCCATGCATGGCAGTAGCTGTTCACGATCGGTGACCCGTACGGGGAATAATCCGGTTTCTCAGGATCAAACGCTTCCCAGTATGTATCCGCACCCAGGAAGATCATCTTTCCCCAGTAGTCTTTCATCAGACAGACAGCTTCATCACGGAGTCCCGCTTCGAACAAGGCCTCAACGATATGGTGATACATATATGGCGTAGCGATATTCCTGACCGGGAACAGGTCTTTAACTGTATTCTCCATGATCTTCCTGTTCATCTCATCAGACATGACATGGGACAGCACCATCCAGACCTGGCTGGCGATGTTGTATTCATTTTCCCCTGTCACAAACAGACCTTTTTCCTGATTGAACAGATGTTCTTTTGCATATCCGCTGATCAGGTCAAGCATATCTTCGTATTTCTGAACATCCGCATCACCGATCTCACGAGCCAGGGCGATGAACTGCTTCAGGACATAGATCACTTCCGCCTGTCCGGCAGTTTCTTTATTGAACTCATTCGACCAGTCCACGAAGATCGGATAGTTTTCATCCGGGATCAGTCTTCCGTTTTCATCAAACATCTTCAGGGTGATATCCATCTGTTCCTTGCATACAGGATAGAGTTCCTTTACCAGTTCATGATCCGGATGGGCTTTGTTGTAATCATACAGTGTTGAAATGAAGAACAGGCTGTATTCAAACAGGAACGTATCATCCGGTACATTCTCCGGCTTTACGAAGACATTCGCGGAGATCTTTCCTTCTTCCGTCGTCATGCCCGCAAAGAGGTACAGGCATCTTTTTACCAGGTCTGTCCTGTCAAAAGTCGCATAGTTGGTAAGTGCCTGCAGTCTGAGATCGCCCAGCCAGAGACGTCTGTCTCTTTTCGGGCCATCTTCGAAGACATCCTGCATGCAGTCAGCGAGTGTCTTGACACCCACATCATAGATCTTCTGCAGCTCAGGATCATCCAGCTTCATCGGCTTCAGCGTGCTGTAATCCGCCGAAGAAACTGTTTCGGCGACCGGCTCAGAGAATGTCACCTGCCATTTCGGGGAAGTATCGATGACTTTCAGTTCAACATAACGGAAACTGTATCTCCTGCTCAGAACCAGATCGGCCGGAAGTTCATCCACATGGATGAATTCCTCCTGGATCCAGGAACTGGAAAGCCAGCCGTCATAATCGGAGGATTCTGCTTTCAGCTCACACGGCATTTCCGCAAATTTCAGGCGGAGAAACAGGGGCGCGTCCATCGGCGAACCTTTATGACCCAGACGGATCCGGAATTTGCCGACCATGTGTGTACCGAAATCGAGGATCAGCGTATCATCCCGTTTCATAGGATAATCAGAGAGATTTTCAATCTTTTTATCACTGCCCGCCGGTCCGTATCCGCCGAGCCAGGTGTCATTTTCTTCAATTTCAACAATACGTACCGGTTTGTGCTCTTCTGTTGCCAGCTGCGGGCGGTTTGCCTCAGCTTTTGCCAGAAGTACTTCGTCGTATCTGAACTTCAGTTCATTATTGATCTGGAATGAGAATGACATATTTTTTCTGCTTTCTTTTACTTTTTCACTTACTGTCTGTTAAATATCCAGTGCCGCATGATATCCCTGATATACGGCATTCGTAATGGTGGATACTTTGTTTGCGTCACCGATGACCCTGACAAACGGGGCACCGTCCAGCAGGTCGTTATAAGACGCGCTCCTCTGGCCGAGCGCACAGATGACGCTTCTTCCCGGAACCAGTACTTCCTTATTTTCCGGATCCAGACAGATCACGCCTTCATCCGTAATTCTCAAGCCTTTATATGAAGTATGCACTTCCGCATATTTATCTATTTCTTTTAACAGCAGCGGACGATGACGAACGTTAGCATCCGGTGCCAGAGCATTTCTCATTTCCACCAGATGTACCTTTTTACCTTCACGTCCCAGATGAACTGCGCATTCACAGCCGGCCAGTCCGCCGCCCAGTACGACAACATCATCTCCTACTTTATCCTTATTCAGATAATAATCATTTACCACCACACACTTGTCTATACCTTCCAGCGGCGGAATGATCGGATTGGAGCCTGTTGCGATAATGAGCGCATCCGGTTTTACCGAATCACATAATTCTTTCGTGACCGGTGTATTGTACACGATCCTGACGCCGGCATCCTCAGCCATCTTCTTATATGTCTTAGATAATTCATACATTTCTTTTTTGAAGGGAATCGCCTGTTCGGATTTCAATATACCGCCGGTTTCGCTTTCCTTTTCATACAGCGTGACTTCATGTCCGCGTTTTGCGGCTGTATAGGCTGCATAAAGACCGCCCGGTCCCCCGCCTGCGACAAGAACACGTTTTGAAACAGGTGCCTTGATGATTTCATCACCTTCCAGTTCCCTGCCGATCACCGGGTTAACAGTGCATCTGCGGGTGGATGTGGCCGCTCTTTCCGCCATGCAGGTAAAGCATCGCAGACATCTGACGATATCCTCGCTGCGGTTTTCCATGACTTTTCGCGGAAGATACGGATCTGCCAGCAAAGCCCTGCCCATATAAACAAGGTCTGCCTTTCCGGACGCGATGATATCTTCCAGCATATCCGGATCATTTAATCCCCCGATCGTTGAGACCGGGACAGAAACATGCTTTTTGATCTCCGAAGCAAGATAGACGTTTCTTCCATGCTCCTCAAACATACTCGGATGCGTAATGCCGAAAGTCCTCTGATAGGTTCCGGCAGAAACATGGATAATATCGCAGTACGGCTCGATACGTTTCGCGATCTCTATCGCTTCTTCCAGATGATAGCCTTCTTCCACAAATTCATCCCCGCTCATCCTGAACTCGATCGGAAAGAACGGTCCGACATTCTCCTTGACCTTCTTCAGAACTTCAACAGCCAGACGGCACCGGTTTTCCAGGCTTCCGCCATATTCATCTTCCCTGTGATTGAACATCGGGGACAGGAACTGGTTGATCAGCCAGCCGTGACCGCCGTGGATCATCACCATTTCAAAGCCTGCCCTCTGCGCAAGAGCTGCGACATGACCATACGCTTCCACGATCTCATCGATCATTTCTTTGGTCAGGGCCTTTACCCTGACGCCGTCATTGCGGGTCGTATCACACGGTCCCCACTGGTGCATGGACTTCTGCTTGTTCTTATCTGTCATGTACGTTCCCGCAAACATGCCGGAATGCGACAGCTCCAGGGAAGGAATGGCACCATGTCTTTTGATCGCGTCTGCGCAGTATGTAGCCTGTGCCAGCGAATTCAGAATGCTTTCATCCAGATGGTATGCATGGGAACCATCCGTTGCGGGATGCACCATGCATTCACTTACAGTTACCACTGCTGCGCCGCCTTTTGCCCGCAGCTCATAGAAGGCTTTGGATTTATCACCGATGCAGCCATCGTTTGTGATATCCGTCCCGCCCATCGGCGCCGAACACATACGGTTCCTGAACGTCGTCCGTCCGATTACCAAAGGACTTGTTAAGTTTTTATACTTTCTTTCCATAATCTCTCCTGTCTAAAACTGTTTGTATGATCATTGCAGTCTTCTACATTTCTTCATTATTGATATTTCCGCAGTGACTGCCGTTTTCTGTTAAGGTAAATTTATCATCTTTTCCCGATTACTTCAAAATACGATGGTCAGGAAATGTACCCGGTACAGGCATTTCCGCTTCCGGAAGCGGTGGAAGAAGTGCGCCGGAAAGACTATAATGAACTCTGTGAAAAAACAAAGGAGCGAATCATGATTAAAGATCAGATCGATAAAGAACTGCTTGCCCTGGCAAAGCAGGCTGACATAGAACTGGAACCGGTATACAGCAGGATCGATGCCGTATGCATGACCAATTCCGACAGGATCCTGTCCGCGTTTATTGAAAATAACGTATCCTACACCGACTTTGCGGATATCAACGGCTATGGCAACTACGATGCCGGCAGGGACAAGCTGGAGCGCATCTTTGCGGATGTCCTCGGCAGCGAAGATGCCCTGGTGCGGCCGCAGATCATGAGCGGCACGAATGCCCTCTATATTGCATTTACCGGCCTTCTGAAACATGGTGATACGATGATCTCCCTGACCGGGATGCCGTATGATTCCCTGCAGGAAATGATCGGGATCAGCGGCAGTTCCTCCCAGTCCCTGAAAGCGTATGGTGTAAAGTATGAACAGATCGATCTTGTTAATAATCAATTCGATGAAGAAGCGATCATACAGCGTCTTTCCCGGAACGATGTGCGCCTGGCAGAGATCCAGCGTTCCCGCGGCTATTCCTCACGTCTTTCCCTCACGGTTGACCAGATCGGACATATCATCAGAAAGATCCGTGAAGTCAATAAAGATGTCATCATCATGGTCGACAACTGCTATGGCGAACTCGTCGAGGAAAAGGAACCGGGACACGTCGGTGCCGATATCACCGTCGGTTCCCTGATGAAGAACCTCGGCGGCGGAATTGCCCCGACCGGCGGATACATTGCCGGGCGCAAGGATCTGATCGGCGAGATCGCGGAACGTTTCTCCGCCCCCGGACTTGGAAAAGAACAGGGCGCCAATTTCAACCTCAACAACGCTTTCTTCAAAGGCCTGTTCCTGGCACCCGGTGCCGTGCGCAGCTCCATGAAGACGGCTGTCTTCTCCGCATGGATGCTGGAAAAGCTGGGTTATAGCAATGTCTCACCCCGCTATGACGAATTCCGCACGGATATCATCCAGACGGTGGAACTCGGTTCAAAGGAGAATCTTGTACGCTTCACGCAGGGCATGCAGGAATCCTCCCCGATTGACTCCTTCGTCAAGGTACTCCCGGCACCGATGCCGGGCTATCCGTTCGATGAAGTCATGGCCTGCGGTGCGTTTACCCAGGGCAGCACGATCGAACTGAGCGCAGACGCCCCGGTCATTCCCCCGTATACGCTGTATATGCAGGGCGGCATGACACCGGAATACGGAAAACTGAGTGTCCTTCTCGCGCTTTCAAAAATAAAAGAGAGCTGCTAACAGCTCCCCATCTGTCCTCCGTCGATCCGGATGATCGTATTGTTGATAAAGTCTGCCTCATCTGATACCAGAAAACGTACCAGGGATGCGACTTCTTCCGGTTTCCCGTACCGCTGTACGAGGATCTTGTCTGTTTCCTGTTTCAGGAATTCCGGATCATATCCGTCCAGTTCCTTCGGCGTCCCGATAAAACCGGGCGCGACGGCATTGACGTGCACGAACGGCGCAAACTGCACGGCCAGATCATGCGTCAGTGCGTTGAGCGCCGCTTTGGACGCATCATAGTCAAAGCACATCGGATAATATGTATTCATGCCGTTGGTGGAGGATATATTGATGATCCTGCCGTATTCCTGTTCCTTCATATGCGGCCATACCCGCGCAGCGCAGTTGTATGCGCCGACCACATTCACATCGAGGATACGCCGGAACTGTCCGGCGTTTTTATTATGAAACAGATCAGGCTGATCGATCCCGGCATTGTTTACCAGGATATCGACACCGCCGAATTCCTCTTCGATCTTTGTGATCATCGCATCCACATCCGCTTCTTTCGCCACATCACCGCGGACAGCCATGCACCGCACACCGAATTCCCCGGCGATCTTCTTCTGAAGTTCCCGGGCTTTTTCTTCAGCCTGCACATAGCCGATCACGACATCGTATCCGGCTTCTGCCATCTTCCGGACAATGGCGCTGCCGATCCCGCCGGTGCCGCCGGTTACCAATACTGTCCTGCCCATGGAAAAAAGAGCCCTGATCAGGCTCTTCCTGCGTACTTTCCGTCGGCTGTGCTGACAGCGATCGTTTCACCCTGTTCAATGAACTGCGGAACACGGACGGTCAGACCTGTTTCAGTAACAGCGTCCTTTGTCTGTGTGGACGGTGCGCCTTTGATTGCCGGACTTGTCTGTTCAACGACCAGGTCAACAGTTGCCGGTAAAGAAACGTTCAGAACATTGCCTTCAAAGATCATCAGGCTGACTTCCAGACCGTCTTTGATGAAGTACTTGTTGAAGCCGATCTGCTCTTCAGAAAGCTCATATGTCTCGAATGTTTCCATATCCATGAAGTAATAGATATTGTCTGCGATATATGAGAATGTTACGAGCTGCTTTGTGATCACTG
>CADBPK010000123.1 GCA_902796465.1 uncultured Erysipelotrichaceae bacterium
GCCTCCTGGCTTATAATTTCGTGTGTGGTCTGCGAAACTACAACGAAAGAATAAGAGGAGGTTTTTATCATGGCATACACCGATGACTTGCACAGTTTATCACACACGAAATGGAATTGTAAGTACCATATTGTCTTTGCGCCAAAGTACAGACGAAAAGCATTTTACGAAGCCAGGAGGCTGGAAGTGGGACAAATGCTGAGGCAGTTATGTGAATGGAAGGGAGTAAATATCATAGAAGCAGAAGTCTGTATAGATCACGTGCATATGTTGCTGGAGATACCGCCGAAGATGAGTGTATCTTCTTTTGTGGGATATCTGAAAGGAAAGAGCAGTCAGATAATCTTTGAGAAATGGGCGAATGCGAGATTCAAGTATCGGAGCAGATCATTCTGGTGCAGAGGATTTTATGTGGATACTGTAGGAAAGAATACAAAGAAGATAGCAGAATATATTCAGAACCAGTTGAAGGAAGATAAAGAAGCAGAACAACTGGAACTTGAGTTAGAGGACCCGTTTACGGGTAAAAAGAAGTAGTATGCTCGCGCAGACCACATTTGCGCTGTAAAGCGCCGCTTTGCGAGCAGGGCTATGCCCGCATCTGAAAAACCACCGGCTAAGCCGGTGGATATTTATTCTAGATGATCTGCCTGATCAGCTTTTCCCGGATCTCTTCTGAGCAGAATGCCGCTCTGGCCGCGTTCATCGTGCACTGACGCAGCTGTTCTTCACTGACGCCGATCATGCGCAGCTGGGAATGCTCGTTGGCAAGATCCGTTTTGGCGAAGATCATGTTGTCGCTGTTGATGGTGATATTCGCGCCCTGTTCCAGCAGGAAGCGTACCGGATGGGAGGCATAGTCCAGCGTTGTTTTGATATTGCTGGAAACACAGATCTCCAGGGGTATCTGTGAATCCAGTACCGCTTTGAGATATTCCGGTTTCTGTATGCAGTTGATGCCGTGCCCGATCCGGTTTGCGCCCATTTCCAGCGCGTCGAGGACATGTTCGCCGATGCCCATTTCCCCGGCATGCATGGTATAGGGGATATTGAACTCGCGTGCTTTCTGAAATAAAGGCGCGTAGTCCCGGAAAGGACAGTTGTTTTCGAAGCCGGCAAGATCGAGGCCGGCAGCCCCTCTGCCGAGATATTCCTTCACCGCATAGATGCTTTCCAGATTCTGTTCGTAATTGCATAAGGCATCCTCGCCTTTGTGCATGAGGCAGTCAATGATACCTGTTTCAATGCCGGGATAGTCCCGTTTTGCCTGCTCTGCCCCGTCGATGACGGCTTTCAGGGCTTCCTTCTGCGTCAGTCCGCCTTTGGTGTGCTGCTGGGAGGCAAAGCGGATCTCGGCATAGATCAGGCCTCTTTCCCGCAGTGTCCTGACGAGGTTATACGTGGCTTCATACAGGTCTTCCCGATGCTGCAGGATATCGCATACCAGTTCAAATTTCCGGAAGCTTTCCTTGCGGGATGCGAAGTTCTTCTCGAACAGGATGTGATAGAAGTCTTCAAATGTGCAGGCAGGTTCTATGACGCCCTGGCGCAGGGCGGCTTCGTATGCCCAGCGGATATTCAGGGATCCGTCCAGATGCAGGTGCAGATCGATTCTGGCTGTATTCATAATCATTTCTCCGTTTTTTTCATTCTAACAGATTGTCAAAAAATCCATAAAGAATTGATACAATGGTATAGGAGAAAGCAAGGAAATAATATGAATGAGATTTTTGAACGCGTCAGTATACGCAGATATCAGGAGAGGGCAGTGGAGCCCGAAAAGATCGAACAGATCCTGCGCGCGGGCATGGCAGCGCCCTCTGCCGGCAACCAGCAGCCCTGGGAGTTTTATGTCGTCACAGATAAAGAAAAGATCCGGGCCCTGGCGAAGAGCACGCCGTATTCCGGATGTGCCGCCAATGCGCCGGCCGTGATCGTGCCGTGTTACAGGAAGGAAGGCCTGTGGGTGCCGGAATATGCGCAGATCGATATGTCGATCTGTACGGAAAACATCCTTCTGGAGATCACTTCTCTCGGACTCGGCGGCGTATGGCTCGGCATCGCGCCGCAGACAGACAGGATGCGGATCGTTGAAGAGATCATTGACATGGATCCTTCCCTGTCCGCGTTTGCGCTCGTGCCGGTGGGATATCCGGCGGAAGAGA
Organism: uncultured Erysipelotrichaceae bacterium; assembly: GCA_902796465.1. Lineage (GTDB taxonomy): Bacteria > Bacillota_I > Bacilli_A > Erysipelotrichales > Erysipelotrichaceae > Bulleidia. The sequence continues at coordinate 2,166 of CADBPK010000123.1, forward strand.
GAAAACAGCAGGACCGCTTTGATCCGGAAAGGATTCATTACTGCCGATGAAGCGCATCTGTTAAAAATGCGCGATAACCGATACAATAGATATGTTACAGATCAGCTTTGAGGCTGATGCGTAAAACCGGAGGAAACATGAATAGTATTAATGTCCGAAGTGATATCAAGCCGCTGAAGAAGGTACTTCTGCACCGGCCGGGCAGGGAACTTCTGAATCTGACGCCTTCGCGGCTGTCGGAACTGCTCTTTGATGATATCCCGTTTCTGCGCGTAGCCCAGCAGGAACATGACGCGTTTGCGAAAACACTGCGGGACAACGGCGTGGAAGTGGTATATCTGGAAGACCTGATGACGGAAGTGCTGGAGGCACATCCGGAACTGACGAAGCAGTTCGTATATCAGTGGCTGGAAGAAGGCAATATCAAGACTTCAAAATGGCAGGATATGCTGTATGAATATATCGCAGACAATTACACCGGCAAAGCGCTGGTGGAAAAGACCATGGAGGGGATCACCCTCAGGGAGATGGGGAATGTAACGGAACATTCCCTGCAGGATATGATCGCACCGGCAGATGACCTGATCATCGACCCAATGCCGAACCTGTACTTTACAAGGGACCTGATCACCTCGGTCGGAAACGGGATCTTCCTGCATAAGATGCGCTTCCCGACAAGACGGAGGGAATCGATCTACGGGGAATATATCTTCCGCTATCATCCGGATTATAACGGTGATATCACCAGATACTGCGACCGGGAGACGCACGCCAGCATTGAGGGCGGCGATGTGATCAACCTCTCGGAAAGCGTTCTGGCGATCGGTATCTCGCAGCGTACACGGCCGGATGCGATCGAGGAAGTATCCAGGAACCTGTTCCGGGATCCGGCCTGCAGGGTGCGTACGGTACTGGCCTTCGCGATTCCGGAGACCAGGGCGTACATGCATCTGGATACGGTATTCACACAGGTGGATTATGATAAGTACACCGTGCACCCGGGCATTCTCGGACCGCTGACGGTTTTTGAGATCACACCGGGGAAAAATGAGGACCTGCTGATCAGACGGATCGACTCCCGGCTGGAGAATATCCTGGAGAAATATACGGGCGTGGATCATGTGACACTGATCCACTGCGGCGGGAATGACCCGATCGCGGCAGACCGCGAACAGTGGAACGACGGTTCCAACACCCTGGCGATCGCGCCGGGCAAGATCATCGTCTATGAACGGAACGCAGTGACCAACCCGCTCCTCCGGGCAGCGGGACTGGAAGTGCTCGAAATACCTTCAGCGGAACTCAGCCGGGGACGCGGCGGTCCCCGCTGCATGTCCATGCCGCTGATCAGGGAAGATTAAACAGGAAAAGGAGAAATTACAATGGGCGTTAACGTAAGAGGAAGAAGCTTTCTGACATTACTGGACTATACACCGGATGAGATCCGCTATCTGCTGGGTCTGTCCGCGGAATTCAAGAGACTGAAAAGAGCCGGCATCGACCACAGCAGCCTGAAGGGCAAACAGGTCGTACTGCTGTTTGAAAAGACATCCACAAGGACACGCTGCGCGTTTGAAGTTGCGGCGAGGGACCTTGGTATGGGCGTTACCTTCCTGGATCCGGGTTCCTCCCAGATGGGCAAGAAGGAATCCCTGGCTGATACGGCCAAGGTGCTGGGCAGGATGTATGACGGCATCGAATACCGCGGCTACAAGCAGAGCGTTGTCGAAGATCTGGCGAAGTATTCCGGCGTCCCGGTATGGAACGGCCTGACGGACGATTTCCATCCGACACAGATGCTGGCGGATATCCTGACCGTACAGGAGGAATTCGGCGATGTACGCGGCCGCAAGCTGACATTCTTCGGCGATGCCCGCAACAACGTTGCCAACTCCCTGCTGGTCATCTGTTCCAAACTCGGCATGAAATTCTGCGCATGCGCGCCGGAAGAACTGCAGCCGAAGAAGGAACTCGTTGACAGATGCCGCAGGGTGGCGGAAGAGACAGGCGCTGAGATCACCCTGACTGCCGATATCGAAGAAGGCATCCGGGACTGTGATGTCGTCTATACGGACATCTGGGTCTCCATGGGTGAACCGGATGAGATCTGGGAAAAGCGGATCAACCTGCTGAAACCGTACCAGGTCAACAAGGAACTGATGGCAAAGGCAAAACCGACAGCCATCTTCATGCACTGCCTGCCGTCCTACCACGACCGTTTAACGACGACAGGAGAAGAGATCTATCAGAAATTCGGTCTGCCGGCAATGGAAGTCACGGACGATGTTTTCCTGGGAACCCAGGCAAGACAGTTCGATGAGGCGGAGAACCGCATGCATTCCATCAAGGCAGTCATGTACGCAACATTGAAGTAACAGGATCATTTATGAATAAAAGACTCGTCATCGCGCTGGGCGGAAACGCGCTCGGAAA
>CADBPK010000124.1 GCA_902796465.1 uncultured Erysipelotrichaceae bacterium
GAATCCGGTGCGAGTTTATGGCATTCCGCCATCGCCCTTGCCTGCGCCACCAGCATATGATGATTTGCCTGCCACTGATTCTTTTCGGAGCCATACTGCGCACCCTGGAACAGCACCATCATGTTCTGTTCGTTGATGGTCAGGAAATACTTTACCTTCGGACCGTATTCTTTATAACAGACTCTGCAGTATTCCACGAAATCATCGATGCACTGCCTGCTTGCCCAGCCGCCGTACTTGTCCTGCAGTACCTGCGGCAGATCAAAATGGTACAGGGTAACGACCGGTTCAATGCCGTACTTCAGACATTCATCGATCACATCATGATAATGTTTTACAGCGACTTCATTGACTTCGCCTGCACCCTGCGGAATGATGCGCGGCCAGGCGATCGAGAAACGGAACTCCTTGAATCCCATTTCCGCCATCAGGGCAATGTCTTCTTTGAATCTGTGATAATGATCGACACCGTCGTTGAAGTTTGTGGCTCCTTCCGGCACCGGTGCCGTATCAGATACTGACAATGTTCTTCCCTCTTCCAGATATGCACCTTCACACTGATAGGCACTGGAAGAAGCGCCCCAGAGGAATCCCTCCGGGAATGGTTTCAGATGATTATAATCCATACAAATCTCCTTCTATATGCATATTCTAACATGGAAAAGAAAAATGCGGTTTTCCCGCATTCTTCTAGCATACAAACTGATATCCCCTGCCCCAGAACGCCTTGATCAGCTCCGGTCTGGAAGGATCTTTTTCGATCTTTTCCCGGATATGGCGCATATGCACGGAAATGATCAGATGGCAGTCAAACGGCTCCTCATCCCATGCATTCTCATAGATCTCTTCTGCTGTGAATGTCTGGTTCGGATGTTCCATCAGGAATTCCAGAATACCGTACTCCTTCGGTGTCAGATGACTTTCACGTCCGTTTGACAGAACTCTTTTCTCTTTTTTATTCAATATCGGTTTCATCTTATGATTTCCTCATTTCCAGATAGTCTTCAAGACTCATCGTCGTTTCGTTCCATTCTTCATCATGTGTGATGACCTTTACATCTGCTTTGCGGCTGATCTGCGTCAGTTCATCCTCCGTCAACAAAGCAACTGAATAGTATCTGTTGTAATACGGGAAGGATATCTTCTCAATTTCTGAACTCTGATAATTGGAAACGGAAAAGGAAGCACCGCCATCGCCATTATATTGGCCATCATCCGTGTAGAAGCTGTCCACAGCCCGCAGCCTGTATTGTTCCAGGGCATCCATCTCCTCTTTATACTCACTGCTCTTTCCTTTCGGAATTTCCATCAGGAAGGTCACTTCCACAGAATCATTACCGCCGGAATCATAATCATACATTTTGGAAAGATCATTCGGATCTGCAATAACTAAATACTGATAATATATTTTATCGTTTGTTCGGACCGGGTTCAGCCTGGCAAGTCCGAAGCCTTTCGTACTCCATGAAACTTTTGCGAGCAGGATCGAAAGCCCCATGGCACATGCATAGATCAGGACATTCTTCCAGTCCAGCTGGATCTTTCTCTTATAGACGAATGTTGCGATGATGTAGATTACAAACAGCAGGATATAGAACACGAGCACATCCCTGATTCCGTTTCTTTCCATCAGGAAGATCATCACACAGGCCATGTAGATATGGATGATAAACGGATAGGCAAAGAATTCATTCGAGATCTGTTCTGCCCGTTCGGCTTTTCTTTTTACAAAGTGGAACTGCAGGCAAGCATATGCCAGTGCCCCGTATACAGCGAGCAGGATCTCATAAAGCCAGTGGAATGCCATTTCTGTTTCCTGCATCAGACCGTTCAGATTCCGGAAGCCCATATACAGCGGGGAAGTCATCATGATGCCGCTGCTGTACGCGCGGATTTCCGTATACCCTGCCACTGTATTTGTCATGAAGAACAGATATGCGAGATAGAGAAATGTCGGCAGGAACGCATACGAAGCGATCATAACAATGCCGTCAAATACATTGTTCGCAATCAGGAAAAACAGTGTATTGAGCAGAATGATAACCGCAAACAGCAGCGCGTTATGAGCAGCTATGCACAGGTATTTGCCGAAATCCGCCGCGCCTGTCAGAACAAGGATCAGTAATGTCGTGACCAGGAAATACCCGAATGCCGTTCCGAAGCAGAACAGCAGGTTTGTGTTCAGCTGTTCCTTCCGGGATACCGGCAACGCCAGGAACAGATCCGCGCTCTTTTTCCTCTGGATATAGGCAAACTGCAGGACCGGCAGGGCAAAGCACAGCATAACGCTCATGACCGTCGCGATCATCAGTGAACCGTTAAACAGTTCTTCCCCTGTTCTTGAAAATCCATGTATATACGGTGTCAGCGACATCGCCAGATAGATCACGAAGAAGAAGATCAGTGCTATCTTTCTGTTCCGGATCAGATAATTCATGTACTTTTTATTCATCATAATTACCCCGGCTTTCCAGTTCATATATAAACAGCTCTTCGAAGTTTACCGGCAGGACATCCAGCAGGACCGGGTCCATGGCCTGCAGTTTTTCCATGACTTCATCCTCATTCCCGCGGATGACCAGCTGGTATACCCTGCCCTGTCTGTCATAATGCAGGATATCCAGACCGTCGAATGCGGAGCGTTCTTTTTCTTCACGGAATGCGGCTTGATATTTGTTGATGAGTTCCTTCTTTTCCAGAAGATCACCGTAACTGACGATCTGTCCGTCCTCCAGGATGCCGAAGGAATCACAGATGTCTTCCAGTTCCTTCAGGTTATGGCTGGAGATGATCACGGAAATATTCTCATCTTCGATCAGGTCTGCCAGCGCCTTGCGGAAGCGCAGTCTTACCAGCGGCTCCAGTCCATCATATGCTTCATCCAGCAGGATCAGCTTCGGATGGATCGACATCGCGAACAGCAGTGCAATACGCCGCTTCATTCCCTTCGAAAGATTGTTGATGACCATATTCTCTTCGATCTCGAACAGCTTCAGATACTTACTGTACGCTTCCTCATCGAAGTCATATACACATTCATACAGCAGTTTGACAGAAGCGACTGTCGAGCCGATCGGGTAATACTGTTCTTCCGAGACAAACGCGATATCGCTGTGCGATGACGCATCCCGGAATGTATCCCTGTCATTCAGCAGAATGCTTCCGCCGTCATTTTCATATACGCCTGCGATCAGCCTCAGCAAGGTGGACTTCCCTGCCCCGTTGACACCGACCAGCCCGAATATGGAACCGTCAGCGATCTCCAGGTTCAGGTCACGCAGGACTTCCTTCTTTCCAAATGATTTATAAAGATGTTCGATCTTAAGCATCTTCATTACCTCCTTCATACAGAATATCCAGGACATCCCGGATCTCTGTTTTCGTGATCCCGCTTTCCTTCAGAGGCTGCAGTGCCTTCATGATCTCCTCAGCCGGATCAGATGTCTTTCCAATCTCCGCCACATATACGCCTTTTTTTGGCATATTGAATACAAATCCCAGCCGTTCCAGTTCACTGTATGCCTTGGCAACAGTATTCGGATTGATACCGTTGTCTTTTGCCAGCTGGCGCACCGACGGCAGCCGGTCTCCCGGTGCCAGCGCGCCGACCGCAATGAACTTCCGGATCTGTTTCTGGATCTGTTCATAGATCGGTTCTTTGCTTTGTAGGTTCAAAAGAAACATAGTTCTTCTCCAATCTGTACTATCTGTACTAAGTGTATTATCTGTTTTTGTTCCGGTCAATACAGAAAAGTTTAAGATAACCTTTCTCCGGGATTCCCTGAAACCAAAAATACATATGATACAATGACATCAGAAACGGGGAATAATGATATGGAAAAACTGACACTGCGGGATAAGCTGGCCATGGACCGCACACTGCTGGCAAATGAAAGAACATTTCTCGCCTATCTCCGAACATTTATCGGACTGATCGGAACCGGGTTTGCCTTGTGGAAACTCATCGATATTTTCTGGGCACGGGTCGTTTCCGTTTTTCTTCTTGCGGCAGCTCCTGTCGTGCTCGTCGTCGGCATATTCAGATATGTCAAAACGGAAAAGGAACTGAAGATCATTACCGGCACTGCGGAGGAATAAATACATGAACAGTACAGAATATCTTGCATGGATCCTGGATCAGAAGGAAGATGACTTTCAGATCCGGCAGGAAAATGAAGATACTATTATGATCGAAGACGGCTGCTGTGAAGGTGCCGTAACGATCTATCATCTGGAAATGGAGATCGCGGAGCTCCGCCTTTCCCGGAAAAGCGACGGCGAAAACATCTTCTTCCTGCATTTTGAACTCAAGGATGAGGCACATGCCAAAGGTCTGTTTCAGGAAATGATCACCGCCATGCGGGATCAGAGAAACCGGCAGACAAAGGAGATCCTGTTAAGCTGCACAAGCGGATTCACAACATCCTTTTTTGCGGAGAAGCTGAATGAGGCAGCCGTACTCCTCTCGGCAGATATGCATTTTCAGGCTGTACCTTTCAGCCGTCTATACGAAGAAGCGGACAACGCGGACGTGATCCTGCTCGCACCGCAGATCGCCTATGAAGCCAAAAAGGTCACGGAGATCCTGAATGACAAACTCGTATTGACGATTCCCGCACAGATCTTCGCCTCCTATGACACCGGGGCCATGATCACCCTGATCCTGCAGGAAACGGAAAAGGAAAAGCAGAAAGAAAAAAGCCGGAAGACTGCCGAAGCGATGCGCTATGTTGAAAACAACGCCTGCATCTTTGTCATAAACATGACCAATGATTTCAGGCGCATCCGCTATGTTTCCAGATTATATGTAAAAGGAAAAGGCATTGAGAACGAGGAATTCATCAAGTGTTCCCACACCGTGCAGGATATCCGGGATATTCTGGATATCCGTCTGTGCAGACTGCGGAAAAAATACCAGATCGATGCCGTGGCGATCTCTGTGCCGGGCATCCTGTCCGGATCCCGGGGCGTATACCGGGTCAATTACAAGGAACTGGCTGACAAGCTTGCCGGGGAATACGGCATTCCGGTCTTTGTCCAGCACAATACTTCCGCTGTGGCATTCGGTTACTATATCATGCAGGACAAATATGACATCGTCTCCTACCATTCCCAGCCCCGCGGTGCCCGCATCGGCGGCCAGGGCATCGTATACCAGGGAACGCTCCTTTCCGGCAGTCATCATATGGCCGGTGAAGTGGAAGTCGTCTATCCGCGCTTTTTCCCCGGACAGCCTGAGGAAACACACAGCGCAACCGCGGAAGAGACCATGCAGGCGCTTGTCTGTTTCCTGCTGACCAATATCGCCGTTGTCGATCCGCAGGTCATCCTTGTCCGGAGCGAGCTGACGCCGGATATGGATGCGGTCCGGGCAGAGTTAGGCAAATACATGGATCCCAACAATATCCCCGACCTGATCTATGTCAGGGATATCACCGAATATGCATGTTTGGGTACCATGCTGTACGGCATATACAAGCTGCAGGAAGCTGCACGGAAAACCGCAGATGAAAACCGGCATTAACAGCCGGGTTTTTGATTGTCTGTTTTTACAGCAGCGCCTGGATGCACTTTCCCACTTCTTCCATATCCGCTGTCGGCTCGAAGCGGGCGACGACGTCACCGTCACGACTGACCACGAATTTGGTGAAGTTCCATTTGATGTCCGGTTTCTGATCCCATTCCGGATCCATTGCGGCAAACATCTTTTCCAGTGCTTCCTTATACTGGTGCGGACCGAACCCTTCAAATCCCTTCTGCGATTTCAGATAGGTATAAAGCGGCAGTTCATTTTCCCCGTTGACGTCCGCCTTTTTCATCTGCGGGAATGTCGTGTTGTAATGCAGCGTACAGAATTCATGGATCTCTTCATCCGTGCCGGGTGCCTGTGCGCCGAACTGGTTGCACGGGATATCCAGGATCTCCAGTCCCTTGTCATGATACTTTTTGTAAAGGTCTTCGATCGGTGCATACTGGGGCGTAAACCCGCAGCCGGTCGCGGTGTTGACCACGAGGATCACTTTGCCTTTGTAATCCGCGAGGTTCAGTTCTTCACCTTTTCCTGTTGTCAAAACAAAATCATAAATCATGTCGGTCTCCTTATTTTTCCTTTTCCTGTTTCGTATGCATCAGGCCGCAGCCTTTTCAGCTGCGATGATCTGTCTGTAGCGGATGGTGATGATGATATATGCCAGCACCAGGAGACCTGCAGGGATCAGGGATGCC
>CADBPK010000125.1 GCA_902796465.1 uncultured Erysipelotrichaceae bacterium
TGATTACCAATATTTCCAAAACCGGCGGCCATCTTGCCAGCAATCTCGGTGTAGTGGAGCTGACGATCGCGCTGCATTATGTTTTTGATTCACCAACAGACAAGATATTCTTTGATGTCGGACATCAGAGTTATACGCACAAGATTCTGACAGGAAGGGCATCCCGATTCCCGCAGCTGCGGCAGTACAAAGGTCTCAGCGGTTTTCAGAAACGTTCTGAAAGCATTCATGATGTATGGGAAGCCGGACACAGCTCCACCAGTCTGAGCGCGGCCCTGGGCATGGCGATCGCACGTGACCTCAGCCATGCGGATTATTATGTCGTACCCGTGATCGGGGACGGCGCGCTGAGCAGCGGGATGGCGCTCGAAGCCCTGAACCAGATCGGCTCGGAAAAGCGCAACATGATCATCATTTTCAATGACAACAACATGTCCATTTCCCGCAATGTCGGCGCCCTGACCAAAGGATTCTCACGCCTGCGCGCAGGTGCCGGATACAACAGCCTGAAGATGAACATGAAGCGTTCGCTTCGTTCCAATACGATCGGTGAATTTGTTTATACCGGTCTCAAGACGATGAAGGATGCTCTGAAGGATACGATTATAGACAAAGGTGTATTCGGTGAATTCAATGTCGAATACCTCGGACCGATCGACGGCCATAACATGCATGACCTCATTCAGAGCATGCAGACGGCAAAACTGCATGAAGGACCGATCGTTCTGCATGTCATCACGCAGAAGGGGAAGGGATATCTTCCCTGTGAAACGGACCGTGAAGGCAGCTGGCACAGTGTCGGTGCTTTCAACATCACGACCGGTGAAGCCCTGCATCATATACCGGAGGGCTATATTACCTGGTCACAGCTGATGAGCGACAATGTGCTGAAACTGGCCGATGAAAATGAAGATATCGTTGCCCTGACACCGGCTATGATGAAAGGCAGCGCGCTGCATCACTTTTTCGCGAAATACCCGGAACGCAGCTTTGACTGCGGAATTGCCGAGGAACATGCTGCAACGATGGCGGCAGGACTTGCTGTTGCCGGCAAACGTCCGTATCTGACCATTTACAGTTCTTTCCTGCAGAGAGCGTATGATCAGATCAATCATGATATCTGCCGCATGGATCTGCCGGTCGTGATCGGTATTGACCGGTGCGGTCTGGTCGGCGAAGACGGTGAAACGCATCACGGCGTTTTTGATCCGGGTATTCTCTCGGGACTGCCGAATCTGATCATTGCCCAGCCGAAAGATGCGGATGAAGCCGGCGATCTTCTGTATACTGCTTTTCATCAGAAACATCCGTTTGCCGTCCGTTTCCCGAAGGGAACGATCCCTGCAGGCAGCCGTGAAATGAAAGAAATTCCCATCGGTTCCTGGACCATCCATCATGATGCGCCGGAGAACAAGGTGATTGTTCTTAGCTATGGTGAAGATGTGGAACGTATCCTGGATAAGGTGACGGTCAACAACATGCCTGTCACGGTTGTGAACTGCCGCTTCCTGAAGCCGCTGGATGAACAGATGATGCGTGAACTTTGTGCGAGAAATCTGCCTATGATCGCATATGAATCCGATATGAAGATCAACGGGCTCGGTGCCGGGATCCTGTCATTATGCAATGACTGCGGACTCGATATTTCGCTTACAAGATTTGCGTTTCCTGACGAATATATTCAGCAGGGAGGCAGCAACCAGCTGCGCCGTGAGATGCATACAGATCTCATGTGCCTGATGGAAAAGATCGAGGAACTGATTAAGAAATAGAATGATCAAGACATTGTATATAAAAAACTTTATTCTGATCGATGAACTTACGCTGGATTTTCAAAAGGGATTCAGCGCTTTTACCGGTGAGACCGGTGCCGGAAAATCCATCATGATCGATGCGATCTCGTTGCTCGGCCACGGGCGTGCCGGGAGTTCCTATGTCATGAAAGGCAGGGACAAGGCAGTCATCGAGGCAACATTTGATATTTCCTCAGACAGTCATGCAAAAAAGGTCCTGGAAGAAGCAGGTCTGGATGTAAATGAGGAAATCACCTGTACAAGAGAGATCTTTGCGGGCGGAAAGTCCGGTGCCAGGATCGACCGCCGGGTCGTGACACTTTCCCTGGTGCAGGATTGTCTGCGTGATCAGATCGATATACACGGACAGCGGGATAATGCCTATCTCCTGAATCCTTCTTCCCATATCCGTCTGCTGGACAGATATATGAAGAAA
>CADBPK010000126.1 GCA_902796465.1 uncultured Erysipelotrichaceae bacterium
ACTGCTACTCCCTGGGTTACAACGCATTCATGCTCATCCAGTACGGCTATACAGGATATCTGTCCAAGGTCTACAACCTGACAAAACCGGCAGAAGAATGGATCGCCGGCGGCATGCCGATCACAAAGATGATGAACATGGAAAGAAGACACGGTGAAGACAAGCCTGTTATCAAGAAAGCTCTCGTTGAACTGGACGGCAAACCGTTCAAGTATTTCGAAGCGCACAGAGATGCCTGGGCTGTTGAAACTGCATACACATATCCGGGTGCGATCCAGTACTACGGACCGGCTTCCGTATGTGACATCACAACACGTACACTCGCTCTCGAAAAAGGCGAATAACAAAATGACCGGGCTGCGGCCCGGTTTTTTCTTTTCCGTGAGAAGACAGTCCGGATCATTACTTTTATGGTTCAGCGGAAAAGAATATAATACAATTAACATATGAAAATATACGCATCGCTTGCGGCAGTGGGGATCATACCCGTTATAGCTTCTGTTTTCCTGACATGGCTTTACCGTCGGGAAAACATGAAGAAGCTGTCCTATATGAAAAAGCAGGTCCTGACAGGACTGATTTTCGGCGTGATCGCTATCCTGGCGACGGAATTCGGCGTTCCTTATAACGGCACGATCGTCAACGCCCGCGATGCGGCTCCGCTCTGCGCCGGTCTGATCTTCGGACCGCATGCCGGTCTGATCGCAGGCACGATCGGGGCAGTGGAAAGATGGTTTTGTATCTACTGGGGAGTAGGCGAGTTCACCAGGACCGCGTGCACCATTTCCACGTTTCTCGCCGGTGTGATCGGCGCGGCACTGAGGAAATACATGTTTGATGATTCGATTCCGGGTCTCGGACATTCTGTCATTGTGGCCGGAACGGTAGAGATCATACATATGCTGATGATCTTCCTGATGCGTCTGGAAAATGTTAAATATACATTTGAATATGTCCAGGTATGTTCCATACCGATGATCATCATGAATACCCTGGCGGTGACGCTTTCCGTTTATCTGGTCAGGAAAATGGATACGGAAAAAGATAAAGATGAATCCTCCCGGGAGATCCCGACGATCTCTGCCTTATTTCAGAAGCGGCTTGCCTACATCGTATTCCTGGCGTTTCTGAGCACATCCATTCTGACATATGTAATGCAGAACCAGATCGCTGAAGACAGTCTGATCCGTCAGTTTAACCAGCATCTGACGGATACCGGCCATATTGTGGAAAATCAGTATAACCGTGATGTCGAACAGATTACCCGGTCGATCGTCGAAGAGATATCATGGGAGGAAGAAGATCTTTCCGCAATCGGGAAACGGTACGGCGTATATGAGATCAACATCTTCAGCGATGAAGGTGTGGTCGTCGATTCCAGCAAGGCGGACAATATCGGCAGGCTGATAACCGGAAAGGTGCCGTTTTCCGATTTTTATCTGCTGAAGCTCAGTGAAGGTGAAGAGTTCATCACTGTCGATGAAGCGAATGAAGAAACTGCCGGTGAAAGACTTCATTACTGCATTATGATCAAAGACGGGAAGATCTACGAGATCGGACTGGAAGAGAAACACCGGAATGATGCGATAGAACAGATCATTCCGGAAGCAATTACCGAACATTGGATCGGAGAAGCCGGCGGACTTATCTTCCTGGATGAAAATTATCAGGTCGGGAGCGCAACAAACGGCCTGCTGTATGATTCCGAAATCGACGGTAATAAAAAACTTTTGATCGACATAAAAGGGAATGACCCGTTCGATCTCTTTACATGTCTGATCGGCGAAGAAGAATACTACTGCATGTATCAGACGGAAGGCACAGGAGATCTGGTTGCTGTGATGCCTGTCAGGGAGGCGGACTTCTCCAAATCTATTGCGATCTATCTGAATTTCTTCCTGCTTTCGATCGTTTTTGCCACGCTGTTTATCATGATCTTTATCAGCATTCGTTATCTGATCGTCAGGAACATCCGGAAAGTCAATGATTCACTTTCCCTGATCACCGACGGCAAGCTGGATACGGTAGTGGATGTCCGGTCATCAAAGGAATTCATTGCGCTGTCCGACGATATCAACACCACGGTCGATACGCTGAAACACTACATTGCGGAGGCAAATGCCCGGATCGATACAGAGCTGAAATATGCCCGGGAGATCCAGTCTTCCGCACTGCCTTCCGTATTTCCGGAAAGGGAGGAAATCGATCTGTACGCATTGATGAATCCGGCCAGGGAAGTCGGCGGGGATTTCTATGATTTCTATTTCATCGACCCGAACAGGCTTGCATTCATGGTCGCTGATGTTTCCGGCAAGGGGATTCCCGCATCGCTGTTTATGATGCGTGCCAAAACGATTCTGAAGACCTACGCGGAAAACAGCGTCGGCATTGCGGATATCTTTACCAATGTCAATTACCAGCTCTGCGAAGGAAATGACGCGACGATGTTTGTGACTGCATGGATGGGAATATTGGATCTGAAGACAGGTGAACTGCAGTATGTGAATGCCGGTCACAACCAGCCGCTGATCCGGCGGAAGGGTGGATCCTTTGAATTCCTGCAGGGACCTGCGGGTTTCGTGCTTGCCGGTATGGATGGAATCGTGTACAAACAGCAGACGCTCACAATGGAACCGGGCGACGAGATCTTCCTGTATACTGACGGTGTCGTTGAAGCAACCAATGCGGAGATGCAGCTGTATGGCGATGAAAGGCTTCGGGACTGTCTCAATGAACATGCGGGTGAAGACGCAAAGACACTCTGTGAAAGCGTCCGCAAAGATGTGAATCAGTTCTATGACGGCGCGCCGCAGTTTGATGATATAACCGAACTGTCAATGAAATTCATCAGTTATTCCGAATCATAACAATTTTGAACAATAAAAATGGCGGGATGACTTCCCGCCTTATCTGTATACACAGGAGGAACAAATATGGAAAAGAGAGAAAACAGGTTTTTTGAAGCATTGAAGGTACGTAATCATATCTGGCAGATCCTTGGGCAGGGCGGTGAACTCTGCTATCTGATCGAAGGAAAGGACCGTGCGATCCTGATCGACGGACTGGAAGGGGCAGGCTCTTTAAAAAGCTTTGTCAGGGAACTGACAGATCTTCCTGTTACGCTGGTCCTTACGCATGGGCATTTGGATCACTGCGGGGCGGCTTTTGAATATGGTGAGTGCTTTATACATCCTGATGATATTGCCCTGATGTATTCACCGCGCCACAGCGGCAGGGAATCAAGATACGGATTTGCCAGGGCAGTCAGTCCGCTGACTACACATCAGGATCCGGCACTGTCTCTGGAAGATGTCGTATCGCCCTGCGCGGTAAAAACATATCCGCTGTACGACGGGGATATGATCGATGCCGGCGGCACGGAACTTGAAGTGATCGGTGTTCCGGGGCATACATTCGGTAC
>CADBPK010000127.1 GCA_902796465.1 uncultured Erysipelotrichaceae bacterium
ATAACGCCTTTGTTTGCGTGAGCAGTAACTTCTGTGCCGTCATACTGAACAGCCTTGACGCCTGTAACTCTGCCGTCTTCAACGATCAGGGACTGAGCATCAGTTCTCAGCATGATCTTGTTGTCTTTCGCGGTAGCGCTTGTGTTCAGCAGCGTGTTCTTCGGCGCCATGAAGTATGTGCCCCAGCGTCCGCCGTATTCCTGACCGTCGATCTCAGCACCGGCAAATTCGTTTTCCCTGTACCAGAGAGCACCGATCAGAGTCGGCTGTGTGTCTTCGATGAACTTGGCACCCTGTTCTTCCAGCCAAGGTTTCAGATCCTGGCCATCTTTGATGAACTGGGAAACGAGGTCAACATCACCGTAGATCCAGGCACTCTTGTCAGCTGTCTGACGCAGACCGCCGTAGTATGTCTGGAAGATATGCAGGTTGATCGTGGAGAACAGTGTCAGCTGGTTTTCCGCAACACCGGAATCCAGTTTCGGCTGTGCCCAGTCGAGGTATGCCTGGATTTCCTTTTTGAGATCCTGCAGGACCGGCAGATATTCAGCGTGTACGCCGTGTTTGGATAATTCCATGGCGTCGCCGGCTACGAATTCGTTTGTCTTGTAGTATTCTTCATCAAACGGTTCTTCGCTCCAGTTGAGGATCATCTTCAGCTCGTTGATGCAGCCCTGGACGGATTTGACCTTGTCATAAGTATTTCCGTCAAAGCCTACGCCTGTTGTCGCATCCGGATTTTCCGGATCCCATACGAGGTACTTCATGACAGACTGGTACTGACCGCCGGAAACGAGTGTATTACCGCCGATCTCGGCATTCTTTTCAATGACGAGAACTGTGTTGCCGTCCTGGGCAGCCTGGGCAGCCGCAGCCATACCTGCACCGCCGGCACCGACTACGACGACATCATATGTCTCATCGATCGGTGCGCCTGCTTCGTGCTTGACTGTATTCTTCTTGAAGCCTTCCAGATCGGAAGCTTTTGCCTGTTCAGCCGCGTCGTTTACTGCTGTTTTGATGCCCATGGATGTGAATGTCGCGCCGGATACACCGTCTACGCCGGAACCGTTGGCAGCCTTCATGTCTTCAAACATGATGTCATAGGCAACCGTACCGACATACTGTGTTTCAACGGATTCCTTTACGGCAATGTCCGTAATCGCGTCTTCGCTGAATGTGACATCCAGTGTCAGCGGTCCGTTGTAACCTGTGCCTGTGCCTGTGTATGTCCCAGGTGTATATTTGACCGGGACATTTTCATGCTGTGCCGCACCGCCTTCTTCCGGTGTGCCACCTGCCTGTTTCAGACAGTCCGCGACTGCAGTCTTGACTGCGTCGGAAGTAACTGTGGCACCGGAGATGCCGTCCACATTTGCGCTCTGTGCTTCGACAATTGCTTTCGGCAGATCATTGATAGCAGCATCGGAGATGCCTGCTGTTTCTGCGTGATCCGTTACTGTTACAGATTCGATCTTTGTGTCGCTTACAACGACTTCAACTGTTACAGGTCCGTTCTTTCCGTCTGCGGATGCAGTATAGGTTCCTGCCTTATACTTTGCGCCGCCGCCGGAAGATGATGTACAGCCGATCAGAGAAAGAATCAGAAAAGCACTGATCACTTTACTGAGATACTTTTTCATCTTTTCCTCCCTAAATGATTGTTTGAAAACCATCGGTTTTGTAAAATAAACATAGACCCTGTATTCGATACAGGGTCAAGGCGCAGTTATACAGAAATCGACAAATTATCCGTACTGTCAGGTGCAGTAATCCAAGTCAACAAATTCAAGGTGCTTATGCAGATCAACAAATTATCCAAACTATCAGGCGTTAATCCGGAAACGATCCGTGTTTACCGCAAACGAAACCTTCTTCGTCCGAAAAAACTGGACAACGGCTACTACGAATATTCCCCGGCCGATTACATTTCCCTGCTGTACATACGCAAGCTCAGAGGGTATTCCATCGGTCTGGAAGATATCAGTACTCTGTACGATACAGAAGACCCTGACAAGATCCTGAAGATCATCGAAAAGGAACAGAATTATCTTTCCGAACAGATCGCCCGGCTGCAGGAAGAGCAGCGTTATCTGGAACTGGAACGGATCCATATCACGGAGAGTTTTCATACCGGATTTGCCGGCGTGCAGGTCATGCAGTCGATCGACGAAAAGATCGACCTCTATGAACCTTCCTTTTCATCTGAGGAACTGCTGTCTTTTGTCCAGAAATACGCCCACAAAATGACTCCGACCCTGCGGGTCCGGAAAGAAATCCTGAACGGGCCGATGGAAGACAGGCGTATACCGGTCGAGATGGGTTTCGGCACATACCGGTACGTCATAAATGAAGCCAACGCGGCAATGCCGAAGAATTATCTTTCCATACCCAACGGCATCCATATCAGCCAGATGATCCGGACAAGTGACCTGGACTCCCTGCAGCTCTCCCAGTTATTCCCCATGATGGAATGCGCAAGGAAGAACAACACCCCGTTCATTTCTGATACCACAGGTTATCTGATGCATATCGAACAGAAAGACGGCATCTTTTATTACCATTTCCGCATCCGCGCATGCATAGAAAAAAATGAAGTGATCACAGCACGGCCGTGATCACTTTTTAAATGGATTCTTAAACAGTTCCTTTACCGGAGCTATCAGCTTCTCTCCTTCTTTTTTCCATCCTTCCGCTGTCCTTGTATAACAGTAAGG
>CADBPK010000128.1 GCA_902796465.1 uncultured Erysipelotrichaceae bacterium
GTGGAACGGAGGCTGGCACAAAGTGATTAGAGTAGAACATCTTTACAAGACCTTCGGCACACTGGAAGCCCTGCGGGATATCAATCTCGAAATAGACGAAGGCGAGATCGTATGTCTGATCGGACCGTCCGGTTCCGGCAAGAGCACTTTATGCCGCTGTATACACGGTCTCGAAAAAGCAGATAAAGGAGACATCTATCTCAATGACGAGAAGATGGATCCGAAAAACGCCTCGAAGTATTACGAACAGCGCAAGAAGATGGGCTTCGTCTTCCAGCACTTCAATCTCTTCAACAACAAGACCGTTCTGGAAAACTGCATGCTGGCGCAGACCAGCGTTGCCGGAAAGACCAAAGAAGAAGCGGAGAAGACCGCAATGGAACTTCTGACAAGGGTCGGTCTGGCAGATAAGCGGGATGAATACCCGTCCAAGCTGTCAGGCGGCCAGAAACAGCGTGTGGCAATCGCCCGGGCATTATGCATGAATCCGGAAGTCATGCTGTTTGATGAACCGACATCCGCCCTTGATCCGGAAATGATCAAGGAAGTGCTCGATGTCATGAAAGACCTCGGCGCACAGGGCATGACCATGGTCGTCGTAACCCACGAGATGAACTTTGCCCGCAAAGTAGCGGACCGTGTCATCTTCCTCGACGGAGGCGAGATCGTGGAAGTCGCGAAATCGGAGGATTTCTTCTCCAACCCGCAGACGGACCGCGCACAGAACTTCCTGTCCAAAATTTTCTACGATTAATATTATGAAACTCGCAAAATTCGAAGTCGAACAATGGATGACGGATCACGAAAACGACGCCGTCTGCAACCTGACTGACACCTGTATTCCCGCGCTGACGATCAATGAACTGCTGGCGCTGGATGATGCAGGTGACTTTCAGAATGTCCGGCTCGATTACGGGTCAATTACCGGGGACCTGCGGGTAAAAGACGAGATCCTGAAGCTCTATCAAAAAGGCGGTCGTGACAATATCACCACTTCACAGGGATGCCTGCAGGGCAATGAAATGGTCATGGAGACCCTGCTGGAAGCAGGCGATCATGTCATCACATTCAAACCGGGATATCAGGCATTCAGCGATTATCCCAAAGCACTTGGATGTACGGTAACGGAACTGCCGCTCTATGAAGAAAACAGCTGGCAGCCTTCCGCTGCAGATCTGGAAGAAGCGATGAAGCAGAAGACAAAGCTCATCATTCTCAATGACCCGAACAACCCCACAGGAATGCGGTTCAATGACGCTTTTGTTGAAAGAATGATCGGACTGGCAAAAGAACAGGGAACGTGGATCCTGACGGATGAAGTGTACCGGGATCCCGGAAACCCTTCCGTCAGCGACCTTTATGAAAAAGGAATCAGTACATGTTCCCTATCCAAGATGTATTCCCTTGCGGGACTCCGCTTTGGCTGGATCAAAGGTCCTGAAGAACTGATCGGGAAGATCAATGAACGAAGAGATTATTCCATCATTTCCACCGGCCCGCTGGCTGATACCCTGGCACTGATTGCTTTGAAACACAAGAGAGAGCTGTACGAACGGGCATACTCCGTGATACAGGCCGCCCGGACGGTGATACAGGAATGGCTTGCGGAAGAACCGTTATGCAGCGTGGTGCTGCCGGAAATGTGCACGGTATCCTTTCTGAAGTATGAAGCGGATATTCCTTCCAAAGAATTAGCTCTGGATCTTCTGAACCGATACGGCGTATTCTTTGTGCCGGGAGACTGTTTCTTCCACGAATACCATCTGCGTCTGAGCCTGACAGCCGACCCGGAAGTCCTGAAGAAAGGTTTAAAGCTGCTCAGCAGCTATCTCCATCAAAACTGAACAGATGATTGTTACTCCTCCGCAGCGGGGGAGTTTTTCATTGGTATGCCGCCAAAAAGAAAACCGGCAGGTCTGAACTGCCCCAGTAAAATGGGACAGTCATTAAAAACCGGGTGAAAGGTATGACATCCTGAATTCCGCAGGAGTCATACCTTTTAAC
>CADBPK010000129.1 GCA_902796465.1 uncultured Erysipelotrichaceae bacterium
CGGTTTCAGACTAACCTCCTATCTGCATGAAACCGGCGTAGTTCCATCCATGGGTCACAGTGACGCATCATTCGATACTGCCGTTGATGCCGTAAGACACGGTGCTATGTCCATTACACATACATATAATGCCATGTCACCGCTGAATCACAGGGAAAACGGACTCGTAGGCACTGCACTTGGACTGCATGATCTTTACAGCGAGATCATCTGTGACACAAGGCACTGCACCGCCAATGCACTCAATATCTTCTATACATGCAAAGACAAGGATCATGCGGTCATGGTCAGTGATGCCCTGATGTGCAAAGGATACCCTGCCGGTACAAAATTCCTGTTCGGCGGACATGAGATCGAGATCTATCCGGATGGAACAGCACATCTCACTGAAAGCGGAAGCCTGGCCGGCAGCACCCTGAAACTAAATGAAGGACTCCGCAATGTCATTGAAAAAGCCGGCGTTGACGAAGTAAAGGCAATCAACTCCTGCACCATCAATCCTGCCAGGCTCCTGAAGGAAGATGATCATATCGGTCTCATCAAAGAAAACTATGACGCAGATCTGACCGTACTGGATGATTCCTATCAGGTCCTGCAGACATTCTGCAAGGGAATCCCCCAGCTGTAAACGAAACACACAAAAAGCAGTTCGATAACGAACTACTTTTCATCTGGCTTACTTGATCCCGTCAGGATTTTTCAGTGTGAAATTCCAGGAGGTTCGGCACATATCATCAATGTTGTATACCGCACTCCATCCGAGAAGTTCTTTTGCTTTCTGCGTATCGGCGTAGCATTCGGCGATATCACCGGGGCGTCTGTCCATGATCTTATAAGGCAGTTCCTTACCACATGCTTTTTCATAGGCATGCAGTACCTGGAGAACGCTGTATCCTTTGCCGGTGCCGAGGTTGACTTTCTCTGTTCCCTTATGCGTCAGAGCATAGTCAACAGCAGCGATATGACCTTTGGCAAGATCGACAACATGGATGTAGTCACGCACACCCGTTCCGTCAATCGTGTCATAGTCGTTACCCCAGACACGCAGATATTCGAGCGTTCCGTTGGCAACTCTTGCGATATAAGGAACCAGGTTGTTCGGGATACCGTTCGGTACTTCACCGATCAGCCCGCTTTCATGAGCCCCGATCGGGTTGAAATATCTTAACAGCATAACGCTCCATGACGGATCGCTGACTGTCAGATCTTCCAGAATCATCTCATTCATCAGTTTTGTAGAACCGTAAGGATTGGTCGTATGGACTTCGAAATCTTCGCGGATCGGAACGGACTTCGGCGCTCCGTATACGGTTGCGCTGGAAGAGAAAACGATGGTTTTGCAGCCGTATTCCTTCATGATCTCATAAAGGTTGATCGAGCCGGAAATATTGGTTTCATAATACATCAGCGGCTGTGCAACAGATTCACCGACTGCCTTCAGACCGGCAAAATGAATGACAGCGTCGATCTTGTTCTCCTGAAATACCTGACGGATCTCTTCGATCTCGCGGATATCCGCACGATAGAATTTAGGCTTTACGCCTGTAATTTCTGCGATCCTGTCCAGAACGACTTCCTTGGAATTGTAAAGATTGTCAAGAACAATTACTTCGTGCCCCGCCTGAATCAGCTCGACACATGCATGGGAACCGATATAGCCGGTTCCGCCTGTTACCAGTATTTTTGCCATTTTGATTCTCCTTTATTTCAATAAGCGGACGATGTCATTCCATGTAACAAACACCATCAGTCCGATCAGCAGCACCCAGCACGCTACCATAATACCTGTTTTGATCCGTGTGTTCAGTTCCCGTCCGGCAGCGGCTTCACACAATGTGATCACGATTTGTCCGCCGTCCAGGACAGGAAGCGGCAGAAGATTGAATATGCCGACATTCAGACTCAGCTGAGCCAGCAGAAGCAGGAATGCCGAGATGCCGTATCCTGCATAAGTTTCCGTAGCTTGGTAGATGCCTACCGGTCCGGAGAGCTGTTCGAGACCGACGCCGCGCAGCAGACCCCTGATCGTCGCAAACATCAGACTCGCGATCTCACCCATCTCCACAGCACCGAAATACCAGCAGTTCAGGAAATTGATCCTGATCTCCTTTGGCTGCGGTCCGCCGATGCCGATCATATACGCCTGGTTTTCCTCACTGAATTCAGGTATTACTTCGATGGTTATCGTTTCCCCGTTTCTGTCGATCCGGTATATCTCTTTTCCGCTGTAGCCGGAGGAGAATACCTGCATATCCAGATAACTCTTCGGTTTAATGGAAGTACCGTCTTCCTTCGTGATCTCCAGGATCATGTCTCCCGGCAGGAATCCTGCCTTCTCGGCCGGCGAACCGGCAACGACCGTATTTACAAGAGGCTCCGGTGAGCTGTAGTAAACGCCGTTGGAGAGATAGATCATGGAAAAGACGACCCATGCCAGGAGGAAGTTCATAATCACACCGGCAAGCATAATGATGATCTTCTGCCATGCCGGTTTATCTGTCAGCCTTCTTCCTTCAGGGACGACGACATCCGGATAGGCTGCGTCACCGTCTTTTTCACCGGCCATCGCAACATATCCCCCGATGGGGATGCCGCGGATGCTGTATTGTGTTTCCTTTGTTTTCTTATGCCACAAAAGCGGTCCCATACCGAATGAGAATTCATAGCAGTATACACCGAATTTCTTTGCGGCGGCTAAATGTCCTGCTTCATGTATCGTGATAATGACGGACAGGAGCAGGAGAAAATATATCAATGTCATTACTCATTTACCTTTCTGATTTTTTCCAGGGCGAATTCCCTGCCCCAGTTATTCGCTTCCAGCAGGTCTTCTGTGGTCCTGATCTCACGGAATTCCACAGACCGGACCGCTTCGGAAACGATCTCTTCTATCATCAGGAACGGTATCTTGCCCTGGCGGAAAGCAAGATTCGCTTCTTCATTGGCAGCGTTCATGACAGCGTTCAGATTACCACCCTTTTTGCCGCATTCATAGGCAAGCCTGAGAAGCGGGAAACGCTCCAGGTCAGGTTTACGGAAATGAAGTGTGCCGATTGCGCTGAGGTCGAGTTCTTCTTCATTCAGTTCCAGACGGTCAGGCCAGGTCAGGGCATACTGGATCGGAAGCCGCATATCCGGTGTTCCCATCTGCGCAATGACGGAACGATCTCTGAATTCAACCATGGAATGTATCACAGATTCATCATGCATGATGACTTCAATATCGTCATAATCAACATCAAACAGCCAGTGGGCTTCAATGACCTCGAATCCCTTATTCATCATATCTGCGCTGTCGATCGTGATTTTAGCGCCCATAGACCAGTTCGGATGGGCAAGCGCCTGTTCAACCGTCACATCTTTCAGCTGTTCACGCGAAAGTTTACGGAAAGAACCGCCGGAAGCAGTAATGATCAGTTTTTTCAGATCACTGCGCCGGTTTCCCTGCAGGCACTGAAATATCGCACTGTGCTCCGAATCGATCGGGTAAAGACTCCGTCCGTGTTTTTTCAGCGCTTTTTTGATCAGTTCCCCGCCGACAACGAGTGTTTCCTTATTAGCCAGAGCTACATCTTTCCCGTGCTCAATTGCATACAGCGTCGGCAGAAATCCTGTGAAGCCAACCAGTGCATTGACCAGCACATCATAGTCAGCCTGTTTCAAAACTTCTATCAATCCCTCATCTCCATGAAAAAAAGAGATATGCGGAAATTCTTTTTTCAGCTCAGCAGCAGCCTCTTCTTCCTGTACAGAAACATACTTGACTTCAATTTTGGAAAGGATATCCTTCAGAACAGGAATATTTCTTCCGACGCCGATACCCGTAATAACAAAGTCGGAAGGATGCTGAAGAACGACATCGATCGTCTGTAATCCGATCGAGCCGCTCGCTCCAAGCAAAACCAGTTTTTTCATATGATCCTCCAGATTATCATCAGTACCCGCAGGACGAGCAGACAGAATACAAAACTGTCGATCCGGTCAAGCATCCCGCCGTGTCCCGGGAATATGGAACTGAAATCCTTGATCTTGAATCTGCGCTTGATCAGACTGAAGCTGAGATCACCGATCTGTGAGATAAACGGCAGAATGATGCTTGCTGTAATGATCAGGGTCTTTGGGAATGCTTTGATCAGCAGCAGTCCGAAGATCAGGGATGCGGCCAGACCGGCTATATAACCGCCTACAGCCCCTTCCCATGTCTTGTTCGGAGATACTTTCGGACTCATCTTGTGCTTGCCAAAAGTAACACCGAAGAAATAGGCGGCTGTATCACACATGAAAGACGCCATGCCGATATAGATGGCAATGAAATGCGGGCCTTCCAGTCCATAGATCAGCTGAACAGTCTGCAGGGAGATCCCGCAGATAAACATTAGCAGAAAATGATATGCAATCGCATCAGTTTCGATCGTATCCGTAAAGAGCTTGATGCTGAACAGGACCGGAACCGCAATGCAGTTCAGGATCATAAACCATTCAGCCGGCAGCAGGATACATCCAAAAAAGTACGCAAACATCAGCAGAATGATGACCGGATGAAACTTGTGGTCTTCCAGTGCGGCGATCTCACAGGATACAAGCAGCCCGATGATACCCAGCAGGACTTTCAGCCATATACCGCCAAGCACAAAAGGCGGCACAAAAACCGCAAGCATGAGAAAAGCTGTCAGTGTTTTGATCACCATTTTTTTAGACATTCTTTACGCCTCCGAATCTGCGGTCTCTTTGCCTGAATTCTTCCAGACAGCGGCGCAGAACTTCAGGAGTAAATTCCGGCCAGCTTTCCGGAACAAATTCCAGTTCTGCATATGCGATCTGCCAAAGCAGATAATTGGAAATCCTCATTTCACCGCTTGTACGGATCAGAAGGTCCACCGGCGGCATATCCTTCGTCATCAGATAGGACTCGAAAAGTTCCTCATCAAGATCCCCTGCGCTGCCGTTCTTATAATCTTCCGCATACGCTTTTGCGGCAAGAAGGATCTCGCGGTGCGATCCGTAGTTCATGGCGATATTCAGGGAAAGTCCGGTATTCTTTTCAGATTCCGTTTCCGCTTCTTTCAGAACTGCAGCCGTGCTCTCCGGAAGATCATCCATTTCACCGATGATCCGGATCCTGAAGCCGCGGTCAAGGAATTCCTTCATATATTTTTTGAAGAATATCGCAGGAAGCTTCATCAGATAGCTTACTTCATCTTTCGAACGCTTCCAGTTTTCCGTTGAAAAAGCATAGAGCGTCAGATATTCAACACCCATTTCAGCAGCTGCGATGGCAATCGTCCGGACATTGTCCGCACCGACCATATGACCGGCAGTACGCGGTTTTCCCTGCGCCTTGGCCCATCTTCCGTTGCCGTCCATAATGACAGCCAGATGTCTGCATTTTTTCTCATTGTTATCAATCATATAAACTATTATAAACGATTGCGGTAAAAAAGGAGATTCCAAAAGTAAAAAACCCGTTTCCGGGTCTTATACTTTCATTACTTCAGCTGATTTAGCCTTGGCGATCTCATCAATTTTCTTGATGTACTTATCCGTCAGCTTCTGGATATCTTCCTTTGCGTCCTTCTGATTGTCTTCATCCATCGTTTTGTCTTTTTTGATAAATTCGTTGGCGTCACGGCGGATATTCCGGATCTGTACTTTGGATTCCTCTGCGTATTTTGAAACTTTCTTTGTCATTTCCTTACGGGTTTCTGCAGTCAGCTGCGGAACGGTCATACGGACGACTGTACCGTCATTCTGCGGTGCGATGCCGAGATCGGAAGCGTGGCATGCCTTTTCGATTTCCTTCAGTGAAGAGGGATCAAACGGTTTGATTACCAGTGTTCTTCCTTCCTGTACAGAAATGGATGCGATCTGATTCAGAGGCATCGGTGATCCGTAGTAATTGACTTCGATGCGGTTCAGCATGGCAGCGTTTGCCTGTCCGGTGCGGATGGTATTGAGATCATTTACCAGACGGTCGATCTCCTTATTCATTTTTTTCTCGCTTGCAGCAACAATCTCATAAGCCATAATTATTTCTCTCCTTTAATGATCGTTCCGATCTTTTCTCCCTTGACTGCTCTCATTATATTCCCTTTTTCGTTCATATTGAATACAACAAGTTCCATATGATTATCCATGCACATGCTTGTAGCGGTGGAATCCATGACCTGCAGTCCCTTTTCCAGAAGGTCCATATATGTCAGCTGGTCATACTTGGTAGCTGTCGGGTCTTTCTTGGGATCGGCGGAATATACACCGTCTACACCGTTCTTGGCCATGAGGATCACATCTGCCTTGATCTCACTGGCTCTTAATGCTGAAGTTGTATCTGTGGAGAAATACGGACTTCCCGTTCCGCCGCCGAATATGACGATACGGCCTTTCTCCAGATGGCGCAGTGCCCTGCGCAGAATAAACGGTTCAGCTACCTGTCTCATTTCAATGGAAGTCTGAACCCTTGTGGATACACCTTCCGACTCCAGCGCCGACTGGATGGCAAGAGCGTTGATGACAGTAGCTAGCATGCCCATATAATCTGCCTGGTTTCTTTCCATGCCCATCTCAGCGGACATCTTTCCGCGGATGAAGTTTCCGCCGCCGACAACGATGGCGATCTGCACGCCGAGGTCAGATACTTCTTTTATTTCTTTTGCGAGATCTTTCAGTACAGCCGGACTCAGATTGTTTCCGTCGCCCGAGAGTGCTTCCCCGCTCAGTTTCAGCAATACACGTTTATACATGATCATCCTCCTGAATCTTCTGTTAACTATTATATCATCCCTGTTTATTTTTTCTGTTCTTTTTTGAAAAGCCTGCAGCGCATCCATTTCTGTTGTTTATAATAAAAACGGAGGTGAACCTATGGCACGTTACGGAATCGTCGACATCGGATCAAATACGATCGTTCATGTCACATATGAAACAGAAAACGGCAGGCTCAGAATTATATCTCATCATTCTGATCCGGTGCATCTTGTTTCCTATATCCATGATTCGCATATGGAAAAGGAAGGCATCATGAAAACCTGTGAATCCATCCGTAAAGCCCTTGCGGATTTCCGTGAATTAAATGTCCGATATGTCTGCGGATTTGTTACTGCGCCCGCCAGAGGCATAGACAACAGCGAAGAACTGACGGATGCCGTTCTCGCTGCCGGACTGCATCTGAGAATACTCAGCGGCGAAGAAGAAGCGTTTTACAGTTACCGGGGAACATCTCTTGATACAGAAGCGGACAGCGGTCTCATGATCGATATCGGCGGCGGCAGTACGGAACTGCTTGCTTTTGAAAATCATAAGAAGACAGATTCCTTGTCCATGCCGCTGGGCTGTGTCCGTCTGAAAAATGAAGCAGATCCTTCAGGTGCCAGTAAGGAAATGTTAAAAGATTACCGGCTCCTGCATCCTCAAATGAAAGATCAGGAAGTACTTCTTGCGGTTGGTGGAACTGCCAGGGCACTGGCAAAAGTCATACGTGCCCTGTACGGAACCGGCAAAAGCGGAGATGTCAGTTACGTTTATGACCTTTA
>CADBPK010000130.1 GCA_902796465.1 uncultured Erysipelotrichaceae bacterium
AGCAGCTGATGCCCGTGAAAGGGGACGATATTGCTTCCAGGCAAAAACCAGACGAACTCTGAGTTCCGGTTCAAACGGAAGAAATACGAGAGGGGAACTGCCATCACAATGTACCAGTCCTTCCAGGGAGAATGCAGCCCCGATCCCATGTTCTGCGAGAATGGATTTGTTGTAGATGAGGTTGCCTGTGCCTGCTACATTCAGCAGATCCTGAGAAATGGAAAACAGCTGTGCGTAGTATTCATATGAGAGGGAAGGCCGGCTTGAGAGCAGCAGCGGCAGGCCGATCAGGTCATTTGATGTGATCTTGCTTTTTGAAGCGAGCGGATGGTCTCTGCGCAGCAGGAAGCCAAGCCGGTCGCTGTAGGGAAGGGTAATCGTTTCACAATGATCAAAGGAGAATGGCTCCAGCATGACAGCAAAGTCCAGGATCCCTGAACGCACCCGTTCGTATACATCGTCAAGATTGCCACTGTAGAAATGAAAACGGATATCCGGATACTTCTGACGCAGGGAGTATATCGCATCGGCGATCATATGCATGCCTGGGCTTTCTGCCGCACCGATAAATACGTCCCCGCTGATCGTTTCGTCTGATTCCGATAATTCATATGGGATCCTGTCAGCCAGTTCCAGTATTTCTTCTGCCCGGTGAAGGAGGGTTTCTCCTTTGGCAGTCAAACGCAGTTTTCTGCCTGCACGCTCGAACAGAAGGCAGCCCATTTCCTTCTCCAGTTCGGCGATCTGATAAGATAAAGCCGGCTGTGATACATTCAGTACGGCAGCCGCGGATGTCATGTTCAGTTCTTTTGCGACAGCCGCATAATAACGCAGGGAACGGAATTCCATATAACCCTCCATAATATAAAAAAGATTTATCGATATATATTTATTATAAGTATTTCATATTTTATTGAAAAGCTTTTATAGTATGTATGTAAAGCAGGAGGCTGATTATGAAAAAAGG
Source organism: uncultured Erysipelotrichaceae bacterium (assembly GCA_902796465.1). Taxonomy (GTDB): domain Bacteria; phylum Bacillota_I; class Bacilli_A; order Erysipelotrichales; family Erysipelotrichaceae; genus Bulleidia. The sequence goes on from CADBPK010000130.1 coordinate 968, forward strand.
CGGATTTATGTATGCGGTAGTTGCTGTCTGCACATGTCTGATGGCATTCGGGACAATGGGGCTGGTCAACGCTTATGGAGTATTCTACAAACCCATGGCAGATGCCCTTAACACAGGCACAGGCGCGGTTACACTGCATATGTCCATATCAAATCTTATCGCAGGTCTTTCCACGCCGTTTGTGGCAAAGATGATCTCACGGAATATTCCGATCAAGCAGATTCTCGCTCTCGGGGCAGGCATGATCCTGCTGTCCGGTCTTGTGATCGGCATGAGCGGCAATGTCCTGATCATGGATATTGCGGCTGTATTCAGGGGAATCGGATTTGCGGCAGCGTCCATGATGATCATCACCCTGATGATCGGCAACTGGTTTGTAAAATTACGCGGGACCCTTACCGGCATTGCCTTGTCGTTTTCCGGAATCGGTTCAGCATTGGCTTCTCCGGTCCTCTCGTCTTTGATTCAGTCGATCGGCTACCAGAAGACGTATCTTGGTTTTGTGATCGTTACAGCGATCACGATACTCCCGGCTTTGCTGATCTGTCCTCTGAAACCGCAGGATATCGGCATGCGTCCGTATGGTGAAAATGAAGTACAGACGGATACGAAAGCACAGAAACAGGAAAGCGGCATCCCGTTTACAACAAGATCTGCAATATTCGCTGTTCTGGTATGCTTTGTTCTTTCCATCGTTATCCTGACCAGTCTTTCTTCCCATCTCTCCGCACTTGCGCAGACATACGGCTATGATCCTTCGATCGGCGCACTGCTTCTGTCAGCAGCGATGATCGGCAATGTCGTCTCCAAGTTCGCTCTCGGTGCCATGACAGACAGGATCGGCGCTTTCAAAGGCGTAATCTGCATGCTGGTAACATCATTTGCCGGACTCTTCCTGATCCTGACAAATCCGGGCGGATCCATGATCCTGCTTGCAGGCGCATTCCTGTACGGCACATGTTTCTCGATCGGTTCCCTGGGTATTTCCATGATGACCAGGACGCTCTACGGCGACGCGCAGTACGGAAATGCATATTCAATTATCACACTCGTTACCAGCGTTGCTTCTGCCATCGGTGTTACGCTGATCGGCTTCTTATATGATATGACCGGTTCCTATGTCGTATCTGTGATCGGCGGCATGGTCCTGATCGCTGCTGCATTCGTGTGTCTGTTAACGATCATGCGTTCTTCCCGCAGGAAAACAGCGTGATCCCGACAGCCGCTGCTGATACTTAAGATAAAACGAGATCTGACAAAACCAGCTTACCGGCCGGACGAAGAAGTCAGATCTTTTTTCTTTGTAAAGAAAAACGCTGATCTTGCAGGGTATGTGCAGGAATCAGCGTTTTGTCATTTATTCAGGAATGTTTTAGTTTATCGTGCCTGTTTTCTCCAGGCGGAAGTACCGAGCACACCGACGACAGCATGCGGTACATAGAGTTCTTCAAGATACCGGATCTCATCCTCGCTGAGCTCCAGGTTCACAGCCCCGACAGCGCCGTCAATATGGGAAACCTTTGTTGCGCCTACCACAGGGGA
>CADBPK010000131.1 GCA_902796465.1 uncultured Erysipelotrichaceae bacterium
CGGAGCCCCGTGTTCGATTTCCCAGCGGAACGATTCCCGTACATGCCAGGCGTCAAACTTCATCCAACGGTGCCTTTTGTAATCCAGGAAGAGAATGCGGTGAAGTGTGGTCTGTTCAACGGTCTGCCAGTTGCCATCATCTTCGACGAATTCCCTTGCCTGCTTTTTGGTCATTGCCATGTGTTTTTCCTCCTTTCCTTTTCCCATCTCTCTCGACTCCTATGTCCTGCACACCGTCAGAACAAAGGAGGAATTTTATGAGTTTCACTAATAATGGATAACCTTGCCTACACACCCAGTCGCTGCTTAACTGGTGACAAAAACCCGATGTGCAGGATATAGAAGTCGAAAGATGTCTTTCCGGTACTGTCTGCTACGATTTATGCCGGATCTTCAGCGTTGTTTACTTGCACTTCTGCAAGTGGTTTTGCAAAAAAAATACGGTCAACATCTTCTCCAGAAAGACATAAACAATCCTTAATTGCCTGTATTTCTTTCCGGTAAAAGTCACTGTTTCCCGTCTTTTTACGATAAAAAGTGGATGTATCAATCCCAATAGCCCGTGATAAAGACTGATCATTGTATCCATTTTCAATCATTCTTGCTTTCAGAAGCCTTTCGTTTACCATGCATCCCATCCTTTCTACTTGCACATCTGCAAGTACTTACAATATACCATCTGTCAAAATTGCTGTCAATGCAGAAATGCAAGAAAAACGGCAGTACAACGCTTTTGTATCTTGCATTTTTGCATTATATTTATATAATAAAAGCACAGGAGGAATTTTTATGACTATTGGTGAGTATATTAAACTGAGAAGAAAGCAACTTCGCTTATCAGCTGAACAGGTAGCAGAATACTGTGGTGTTAACCCAGCAACTGTGTACAGATGGGAAAGTGGAGCAATTGGGGATATTCCCGGGAAGAAAATAAAAGCATTGGCAGAGATTCTGCAAATATCACCTTCGATTATTGTTGGTTCAGTTGATGATGATAATGTCCACGATTTCGAAGAGCTTTCACGTCCTGTTCTCCCCGACTTCAAGACAGCCCAGGAAGCCATAAAATTCATCCTCGAAGTTCCCCTCGTAGCGCAATTCGGCGGATATGACCTCGATAACATGTCCGATGAAGAATTGATCGACTTTGCCAACCGTGTCGCCGCAATGATCCAGATCATGAAGCAGAACCAATCGCAGTAAAACAGAAAGCGTGATCTGAATGAACCCTGACATTGAATTGATCTATGAGACGATCGGTCGGCTGGAGTCTTCAAACATATATGTCCTCCTTGAAACGTTTGGTATAGATATCCATTACACTCCGCAGATGATCCCTCATAAAAGAGATTCAATGATCATTTGCTGCGGAAACCGCAAAGGTATATTCATAAAGCCGAATCCGGATCCAAAATACATCGAGTTCCTGCTCTGGCATGAATTCGGTCATTATATTCTGCATTACAAACCATACCTGAAGATGAACTATAAACTGTCCACCTTCCGGGACCTATACGAACAGCAGGCGAATATCTTTGCGGTATTCGGCTTATTACACTCTGTCGATCTGACCGATCGGAAACCTGTCGACGCAGCTGTCTCCCTGGGAGTGCCGCCAATTATCGCCGCAGACGTCTTCCGGACACTGGCTGAGAACAGGTATACGATGAGATGATGATAGAAAGGTAGGGCAATTATGATAATGCTTTTTCACGGAAATATATATCACTTCAAAGACTCAAACGGTGAAGCTCATTTATGTATGTATTTATGCGATACTAACATTAAAAAAATGATTTGTATCGTTCCTGTCGATGAGAACGATCACATTTCTAACACTATCCCCATCACCGGAATGAAAAAAGTATTATTTCCCGAACGCGCTAAGGAAATTAATCGTTCAGCGATCATAAAAGAATTAAAAATCAAAGGTAAAACCGTCACTGTGGATTATTTAGTTTTTCTGACTGTTTCGGAAATAGTTCTTTCTAAGCTATTAAAGAAAACCGAACAAACATACAAAAATTTATCTCACACAAGATTTTCAAATCCTGATAAGAAGAATTACATATTAACCGAAGATTATTATAAATATCTAACCTGGTTTGATTTTAAAACAAAACTGCAATTTGAAAAACATATTAATACTCAGCCAGGGCTTTTACAGTATGGCATTTACTGGGCAGAAATCGGAAGAAACATAGGTTCAGAATTAGAAAAGCTCAGACCTGTTCTTCTTTATCGCAAATGCGTTTCCTCCATCGATCCAAATCAATCTAGTTACATTGTCATTCCTCTCACATCAAAAGGAAGAGCAGCAAGATACTATACAAACCATCCAATCATTCTAGATGGCAAAACATCATATGTGAAAATAAATGATATGAAGAGAATCAGTATTAAGAGAATTGTTCAGCCTTATGTAGATAGTGGCGGGAATAATGTTGTGGTCAATAAGGAAGACATTGATGCTATAAAGAAAATAATTAAAAAGTACTATGTTGACTTCCACTAAAAGCAGAAAACGCCGTTTCCAGCGTTTTCTGAAGTCCTCCTAATTTACCACACGAAGTGGATATCCGAGTTACAAGTTTATTATACATAGTTTAAAAGATTTTTTACAGCATAAATGCATTTTTTGCACTTTTAGAGCAGTTTAAAGCTGGTTAAAAGCAGTTTAGAGCAAGTTTAGAGCGGTTTAGAGTAAATAAATGATCTCCATAGGCTGGTACCCTTTGGAGATCTGGCATAGTAAATATCGTAGCAGACTTTTACTATGCCTTCATTATAACAGAAATGGAGGTTTATTATGCCTGTTTACAAAGAGAAAAACGGAAAAGCATGGTATGTCAAATACTCAACAACCGACCATGTTACCGGAAAAACAAAACAGATCCTGAAACGTGGATTCAAGAAAAAAGCCGAAGCAAGGCAGTGGGAAGCGGAAAACAGATCTTCCCCAGATATGAAACATACCGGTGTCACTTTCGATGAAATGCTGGAGATCTACTTGAAGAGCATTGATTCTTCCGAAACGTCTTCCTACATGAAAAAAATATGGATCAACAAGCATTTTCCGCTGCACACCCAGCCGATCCAGAAGATCACAAGGCCTATGCTCATACAGTGGAGGAATGATCTGGAAGAGACCCAGCTCGCAACCAGGACAAAAAACAGAGGGCTCCAGTATGTAAAAGCCGTATTTGATTTTGCAGAAAAGATCTACGGTATTCCGAATCCGGCTGTTGTGGTGAAATCTTATAAACTGAAAAAAGAAGATAAAAAAGAAATGGAGGTTTGGTCTCCGGAAGAGTTCAACCAGTTTATCAGCTGCATCGATCTGTTTACTTACAAAGCCTTCTATACATTCCTGTACTATACAGGGTGCCGTCGTGGCGAGGCTCTTGCCCTCTGCAAGGAAGATATCAGCGAGGATGGATACGTACACATCCACAGATCTATCCGGCACTACAAGAACGGATTCACGCCTCTGAAGACAGATTCTTCTGAGAGAACAATAAAGATCGATTCTGCCACCTTTGAAATGATCAAGCCTTTGATTGAGAGAGCTGATCCGTTTGTGTTTGGCTGCACCAGATCCCTGCCCATCACCATAGTGGACAAGTATTTCAGAAACGGAATAAAGGCATCCGGCGTCAAACGCATCCGGATCCACGACCTCAGGCACTCTCATGCTACCTGGCTGATCAACAACGGCATTAACATTGTAGCTGTATCCAAGAGACTGGGCCATTCCACGATCAATCAAACTCTGAAAACGTATGCCCATCTGGTGGATAAGACCAACGATGAAATGATGGACTTCATAGAGCAGAACAGAACAGCTGCGTGATACGATTTTGATACGAAAATTTTTAAAACTATATATTTTTATGCATCAAAAAGAGCGAAAATAGCGCATTTTAGGGGGTTTTAGAGGTGTATGAACCCCTTTCATGGTATCCGCTCACTCGCTCTTTTTTATGCCCGGAAACATCCGGGCTTTTTATGTAAAAAAGAGAGGATCATGTCCTCTCTATCACTATAGGAGATACTTTTGGATGAATGTCCATGCCTTCAGACCGTCCGCGTCGCATTCGTCATTGAAGAAATAGATCCATGACCAGTGTCCGGAATACCTGACAGGATTTCCATCCTTGTCTTTGTACTTCCCGCTTGTATCCTCAACATGTTCCGTTGTGGAAACATAGATCTTATCCGCGCCTGCCTTCTTCAGTCTGGCCAGTGTAGGTATTTCATGGAGCGAAGGATCAACGGTCGGATCGTCTTCCGCATAAACGAAGTACATCGGCAGCTCCTTCAATGTGCCGATTGCTTCATCTGAAATACATTTATCTGCCAGTGCTTCACAGATCGGCACATACGCATCCGCAAGATCAGGAAAATTGATCGCCAGCAGCATCGTCATGTATCCGCCGTTGGAGCAGCCGGCAATGACCGTTTTCTTTATGCCTGCATCCTTCTGATATTTCCGGATCAGTTCTTCCAGGGCATTCAGGTAGAAGGAATGTTCATCCGCATCGATCGCGCCGTGGTTGAGATTGGATCCGGTGCCGTCTTTGTCCATCCAGAATGTCGGACACTGCGGCGCCAGGACATGCGCTCCCTGCACCATAGTCTGGAACTCTTCCGACACGAGTGAAGTGACTTTATTGGCCAGGACAGTGATGGAAGGATCCGTATGATCGATGCCGCCTTCCCCGAGACCATGGACCCAGACCACCAGCCTGTCAGATGGCGTTTCCGGCTTATAATACGCATATTTCAGGCTGATGCCGTCAGACGCGGTATAGGAGTCATACGCAAAGATATCCGCATCCGTTTCATGCGCCGTGCACGCTGCTTCGACCGGTTTGCCTTTGATCTCAAAATTCAGGCTGTAAGGATCCGACCATGTGTTGAAGAAAGTATGCATGCTGAAGAGGAGCGGAGAACCTTCATCCGGACTGATGCCGAGATCGATCTCATATATTTTTCCCTCTTCATCTTTTTTCTGCACATCCACGACCGTACGCTCCGGTTCTGCAATGACAATCGGGAATTCCGGTATTTTAGAGAAATCCGTTATCTGTTTTGTTTCGGTGATCTTCAGATCTTCTTTTTTCAGATCTTTTACAGCCTCTTCCAGATGCAGCACTGCCTTTGTGACGCAGCAGCCCCAGTCAAAGCCTTTTATTGTAATTTCATAAGTTCCCTTCATATGATGATCTCCCTGTTTTCTATCTTTATTATATAGGGTTTTCTTTTTATTTACTGATCCAGTTTCACAAAGGGACCGCAGGAAGACCGGCGGGTTTTCAGAAGCCGGAAATATCTCTTCTGCTTTCGGAGTTTTTTTCTTGACGCGGTATCCCTGTACATGCAAAAATACCATTAATAAAACCGATGACGGAGAGTAAGTAGGCCCTGTCCCTTTTCCCCAAGAGAGCTGCCGGCGGTGGAAGCGCAGCGGAAAAAACAGAGCTGAATGGTCTTCAGAGGGCGACCTGAAAGGAAACAAGTACGGGAGACGGAGCCGGCTGCTTCGTAATCAAAAAGCCTGCATAATCCTTTTATGCAAGAGAGGGCGCAGAATATGCGCCAAGCCGGGTGGCACCGCAGGATCGATCCTGTCCCAGCACATGCAGGGATGGGATTTTTTCATTCCCTGCAAGAGAAGGAAAGGAGAAAAAGAATCATGACCGACATCCCTTACAAAATCTATCTGGAAGAAAACGAAATGCCTACCTCCTGGTACAATCTGCGGGCAGACATGAAAAACAAACCTGCTCCGCTTTTGAATCCGGGAACCGGGAAACCGATGACCGCCGAAGAACTTGGCGCGGTATTCTGCGATGAACTGGTTGCACAGGAACTGGATGAAACCACTCCCTATATCGAAATTCCGGAAGAGATCAGAAAATTCTACAAGATGTACCGCCCTTCTCCGCTCGTGCGTGCTTACTGCCTCGAGGAAAAACTGAAAACACCTGCAAAGATTTATTACAAATTTGAAGGAAACAATACGTCCGGAAGCCATAAGCTTAATTCCGCTATTGCCCAGGCCTACTATGCGAAAAAGCAGGGTCTGAAAGGCGTAACGACAGAAACCGGTGCAGGACAGTGGGGCACGGCGCTTTCCATGGCCTGCGCATATCTCGGCCTGGACTGCCGTGTATACATGGTCAAAGTCTCCTATGAACAGAAGCCTTTCCGCCGTGAGGTCATGCGGACATACGGCGCCTCTGTTACACCGTCGCCTTCGATGAATACCGAAGTCGGCCGAAAGATCCTTGCGGAATTCCCGGGCACTACAGGAAGTCTCGGATGTGCCATTTCCGAAGCCGTGGAAGACGCTACTTCCCACGAAGGATACCGTTATGTACTGGGCAGCGTCCTGAACCAAGTCCTCCTGCATCAGACAGTGATCGGTCTGGAAACAAAGATCGCCATGGAAAAATACGGGATCAAACCGGATATCATCATCGGATGTGCCGGGGGCGGCTCAAATCTCGGCGGCCTGATCTCCCCGTTTATGGGTGAGAAGCTGCGCGGAGAAGCAGATTACCGCATCATTGCGGTTGAACCGGCTTCCTGTCCGAGTTTCACCCGCGGTGTATTTGCATACGATTTCTGCGATACCGGCATGATCTGCCCGCTGGCAAAGATGTACACCATCGGCAGCAGCTACATCCCGGCACCGAACCATGCCGGCGGTCTGCGTTTCCACGGCATGAGCCCGATCCTCTCCCAGCTGTATCATGACGGTCTCATGGAAGCGATCTCTGTCAACCAGACAGATGTCTTTGCGGCAGCGGAATACTTTGCAAGATGCGAAGGCATCCTGCCGGCACCGGAGAGTTCCCATGCCATCAAAGCTGCGATCGATGAAGCGCTCCGCTGCAAGGAAACAGGCGAAGAAAAGACGATCCTTTTCGGCCTGACAGGAACCGGATACTTTGATATGGTCGCCTATGAGAAATTCCATGACGGCAATATGACAAACTATATCCCGACAGACGATGAGCTGGCAGCGTCCATTGCCAAACTGCCGAAAACTGCGGAATAATATAAATGACAATCCGAATCTTTTTCGGATCAAGGAGTATATATGATAAAAACGATCAAAGCTCTCGCGGCCGATATTGATATGACACTGAGCGCAAAAGGTTCCGCTCTTCCGGAGATCACTGTTGAAGCTTTCCGAATTCTCAGGGAACATGGTGTCCTTCTGGGTCTCGCAACCGGAAGGGAGCTGAACAAAAAACTGTTCGGTCAGGCGGAAAACTGGGGGCTCGATTACCAGTTCGACTTCCTGATCGGCATGAACGGCGGACAGGTATGGGACAGATTCCATGAAGATCACTGGGAAATGGATCTGATGGATCAGAAGACTATGAAGGAAATACTGACCTACCTGAAGCCGATCATCGATCAGTACAAAGTGTCTGTCAACGCGGAAGGCGGCGGAAACAATTCCGCTATGAATATCCACGGGGAGCTGATCTCTTCCATGATCCGGAGAGGGTTCAAATTTGATGATGTCACCGGGGATATTGACGCTTTCTGCGCCAAACCATGCTTCAAGATGCTGTTCCGTACAACGGCAGAGGTGGAAGCGATGATCCGCTCCACTTTCCTGGAACGTTACGGCGATGCATTCCAGATCATCGGCTCCTTCCCGGGCACGGTGGAGATCATGGAAAAAGGCATCGATAAAGGAACCGGTCTGGTCCGCTTTGCGGAAAGAAACGGCATTGATGTACAGGATGTCATCACCTTCGGGGACAACGAAAACGACAATCCCCTGCTCATCCGTTCCGGCTGGGGCGTATGCCTGGCGGACGGCAGCGACGGCACGAAAGCCATCGCCGATGACATTACCGAGCAGTCCTGTCTGGACGGCGGCGTCGGTCATTACCTGATGGACCGCTGGATCAAGCCGCAGGGCTGGCTCTGAGCTATAATACAAATGAGACCGCAGTATTCCGCGGTCTTTTCATTTCCTTATCAGTTCATATTCTCCCTTCCCTGTTTTTATGATCACTTCTTCCGCGCAGAGTTTCTTCAGAATGCGCAGGAGCTGTCTTCTGGAACAGGAAAGCCGGGATGCGGCTTTTTCTATGCCTGTCAGTATCTGATTGTCACATTCATTTTCCATATAATGCAGAAGCCGCTCCTCCAGTGTTTTCGGCACAGCGACAGATGCCGTCAGCGCGTCCAGTTTCAGGGCAAGCGACCGGAAGATCGCCATCAGGAATACAGGATCGTTTTCAAGCTTTGAACGGCAGAGGTTCAGCGGCAGGGAAATGCAGTAGGTCTTCCGCAGGACTTCGATCAGGTACTGCGATATCCTGCCGGAGCCGAATTCCAGATCGCCCAGAACGGAAAAACCGCTGCCTTCCGCTATCTGAAAAAAAGAACCGTCTTCCCGGATATTCAGGATACGGATACGCCCGGATATCATGAAGGAAAAATAATGAAACGGGTCCAGTTCATTGTTCAGATATTCTCCCCTTTCAAATATATACAATTCAAAAGGAAGATCCGGATCGGAGAAATATCTGTCGATCCCTTCCCGGTATACCAGTTCTTTTACTTTTTTGGGATCATTTATTTTTTTCATACATATATAGTGACATATGTCACCTTTTTTGAAAAGAACCTGTTTTACAATGAAACCGTATAAGAGGTGAAACATATGCAGAACGAACTCTTTGACAAGATGCCTGTACCGAAGGCTTATATGAAACTTGCCATTCCCGTCATGCTGAGCAGCGTGCTCATGCTGGTATACAACATGGTGGATATGTATTTTATTGCCGGAACAGGCAATACCAACCTGGTGGCAGGCGTTGCCCTGTGTGCGCCGGTCTTTACATTCCTGATCGCTGTCGGAGATATTTTCGGACTCGGCGGCAGTTCCGTCATCAGCCGTCTGTTCGGCGGCGGAAAAGCAGATGACGGCAGACGTCTTTCCGTATTTTCCTTTATCGGATCTGCCCTCACCGGTGTGCTGATCGCAGTGCTCCTGCTTGCCGGCACGAATCCGATCCTGAAGATCCTCGGTGCCAATGCGGAAACGATGGAATTCGCAAGATCCTATTATTTCTGGATCGCGCTCGGTGCACCGATCATTATTTTCTCCCTTGTACCGACAAACCTCCTCCGTACGGAAGGTCTCGCAACAGGCGCCATGATCGGTTCCTTCATCGGCTCCATCGTCAATATGGTTCTCGATCCGGTATTCATCTTCGGTCTGAAAATGGGAGCCGGCGGTGCTGCGATCGCAACAGTCATCGGGAATATCTGCGCGGATCTCTTCTACATCTGGCTTGTATTGAATAAATCAAAGCTGCTTTCCCTGGATCCCAGAGGATTCCATATCAGCCTGCGTGAACTGAAACAGATCCTCGGCATAGGTATTCCCTCTTCCATTACGAATATCATGTCGTCGATCGCGGTGATGCTGCTGAACCGGTTCCTGCTGCCTTACGGTAATGACAAGATCGCAGCGATGGGAATCGTATCCAAGATCGTCATGATCGTGATCATGATCATGGTGGCGTTCTCCTTCGGCGGCCAGCCGTTATATGGATACCTTTACGGCTCCGGCAATAAAAAGAGAATGAACGAAGTCATCCGCTTCGCTTATACGCTGGTATGCGGGCTTGGTCTTGCGCTTTCCGCAGTACTCTTCGCGGCAGCTCCTCTTATGATTTCCATCTTTATGAAAGATGCCGGTGTCATCGCGACTGGGACACCGATGCTGAGAGCGATACTGGCCGGCATGCCCTTTATCGGCTATACCATGGTCACAACATGTATCTTCCAGTCCACCGGCAAAGCTGCCGGAGCGCTTCTGTTAAGTGCCGGAAGACAAGGTTATATTTACGCAGTCGTGATCTTCCTTGCCTCCCTGATCGCCGGCTACAACGGCGTGATCTGTGCCCAGGCTGTTTCCGATATCCTGGCAGCCCTTCTCGCGTTTATATTATTCCGGAAGTTCCTCGGCAGATCATTGAAGGAAGATGAACCGCTTCCTTACATACCAAGATAAAAAATAGATTCCTGAGAATCTATTTTTTTATAATGATTTGAATACTTCATCACTCATTTTTTCATTGAACGGTCTTTCCAGCAGTTCCGGATTCTGCAGGAAATACTGCATCATCTTCATGGACTTGGAGAAATAATAGCCGTCCGCAATTCTTTCATCCATCGTGATATTCAGTTCCACCCCATCTTTGAATACGATCTGGTCATTCTCATAAAACGGCATTCTGTCCATTTTACCGATCACGATGAAGATCGAAGTTGTGCCCCAGTTCGTCAGATGGTGGTATCCGCTCGGCAGACCGATGGAACCGAGATTGGCAAAGTTCACCGTTGAATGATACGGATCTGTTTCTACCAGAGCCGGCGGTATCATCCCTCTTTTCTCCAGCCCGCAGATCCCGCTCACGATCGGTCTGGAAATGAATTTCGGCAGGCTGTTGAACTTGTCGATCACACCGGTGGAGGCATCCGCATATCCCTTCTGCTTCAGCTTCATCAGCTGTCTGTAGATCTCATTGTGCAGATCTTCCAGCGTCCAGTCAGGCTTGCTGTGAATAAACGCGAGTACTTCACCGCCATCATCCGTAAACTCCTGCTTTACTGTAAAAGCAGCGCTGATCTCATTCCTTTTATACATTTTCCGGTTATGGATAAAAATGGATAATTTGGAACGCAACGTGATCGTTTTCAAAGCAGCCGCAATCATGCACTGAAACATATTGTATTTATATTCCGGGTTGTCCGCATTTTTCTTCCGGATAAATTCATTCAGATTTGTAAGATCGATCTTGAAGCTGAAAAACGCCTCGTTGTCACAGCGGTTCGGATACATAAACGGCATAATAAAATGCATCGAATCGATATCTTTCAAATACTTTCCGTCAAATCTGTCTCCCATAAAATCAATCCCCTTTCAAATATTGTTCTATTTTACTACAGACAGAAAAAAGGATAAACAAAAAATGTAATAATAGAGAAAAAGGCAGTTGCAGCTGCCTTTATGTATTGATTGCACTTATGTACCGATTCAGTTTTCTGACAAAAACTGCTCCGCCCATTGTTTCAGTTTTCCAGAAGGTGTCAGTCTGCTGAAACGCCTGCCTTCCAGCACAACTGCGCCTTCTGCGAGTTCCTGCATGTTTTTCCGGGATTCCCCGATTCCGCTGCTGCCGGAAGTGCAGAACGGAACAACTGTTTTCCCGTAAAATCATATTGTTCCATAAAGGTATCAATGATGGACGGTTCCCTGTACCACCAGACAGGAAATCCCACAAAAACGATATCGTATTTACGCATATCATCAACTTTGGACAAAATGGCCGGACGGCAGTTCCTGTCATTCATTTCCACCGAACTTCTGCTGGTTTTCTTTGTCCAGTCCAGATTCTTCCGGGAATACGGCATTTCCGGAACGATTTCAAACAGATCCGCACCGATCAGGGAAGCGAGTTTTTCAGCAAGTTTTTTCGTTGTGCCGCCGGCGGAGAAATAAGCAACCAGTACTTTTTTCATGATCACTCCTCTTCCTTTATTTGACATATCTATATCAGATGATTCAGATAATTGATCAGGTCTTCATGCCGGAGAGTCTTGATTTCTTCATGGAGACGTTCTGTGTCAATTATCCCTGTTTGAAAGCCTTTCCGTTTGCAGGCTTCTTTTAGGAATGCAGACAGCGGGTCAATATTGACTTTTTCCTGTCGATCGGCAGCGTGGATCAGTCTGAAAAAATCTTCTTCATCTGTTCGTGCATCAACATTGAAAGACGTATCATCTCGATAGAGATCCCTTACTAAATCACTCAGTTTATATGCCAGTTCAATATGGCTTTCTGCATCCAGATGAACACCGTCATCTGCGGATACATGCGTAAAGGGATCAATATCCAGAAACAAGGCGCCTGCTTCTGCAGCAGCGTTTTTATAGGCTTCTTCAAGTTTACGTGAAACACGGACCGATTCCTCATCAAACTGTTCTCCGAAGCATCCCATCGGGGCAGAAGGATGCAGTCTGGCGGGTGACATCAGAAGCACATCCGGCTGAAAGCCTTGTTTTTCCTTTAAAAATTCCTGTATTGCAAGAACCATCTGTCCGGCAGATCCGGCAATCTCCTTTTCCGTCAGACGGAAGTAATTCTTCAGATCATTTGTCCCCAGCATGACAATAACGAGATCCAGCGGACGGTGTGATGAAAGTATCGCATACAGGGAACGCATCCCATTTTTCCATGCGTCATCCGGGGGATCCACATTGATCGTTCTGCCTCCCAGTCCTTCCTCGATCACTTCGTAATCCTCACCAAGCAGCACAGAAAGCACCCGCGGCCACCGGATCATGGAAGAATAACGTTTTCCCCCGCCTGCCGGTATATATCCATAAGTGTTGGAGTCTCCGAAACATAATATTCTTTTTCTCATTATCTTTTCTCCAATTCATCCTGATTCAGCTTTTACATCGGAATTTCAGATTCCTGTAAAAGCATTATACAACAGCAGCAGTAGATCAGAAATCTGGCATTCACAGCGCCGGATTCCGAAGAAAACCCGGATAACTCACACTGTAAAAAATGATGCTGGTACTGATCAGATGATCCTGAACTGTACCGGCATCATTTATTGATATTTGTCTATGTTCTTACCTTCCAGCTTGCGGCTTCACGACGCTCACCGA
>CADBPK010000132.1 GCA_902796465.1 uncultured Erysipelotrichaceae bacterium
ATGCTGGACGTTATGCATGGATTCAATTCCGAGACGCATTTGTTTGCCGAGTGTTTTCAGCGGTGTACCATGCCATGTCTGGAGATATTTCTGTTCTTTTTTCTTGATGAAATATGCGGGAAAGGAACTGTTGTTGATCAGATAATGTGCTGTTGCCAGTACTTCTGCATATTGAAAAGACTCGATCGTTACAAGTTTGACAGGAAGATGTTTCGCATCGATCAGCTTCTGATGTTCTTCAATACTCTTTTCATTGGAACTGTAGAAAATCTCATATTTTTCCGCTTCGCCGCTTTCTGCGAGTTTTTCCAGCATGGCCAGGGGAGAATCGGAAATATTGGATCCATGAAACGACTCAAAAAGGATCCTGTTTTCCACGACTTTCTTTTTTCTGTAACAGTACCAGTACCAGGAGTTTGTATATATGCTTTTTTTCTTAAATCTTTTCAGTTTGCTTAATACTTTCATACTTCTTATTATACTGTATTCACCCTTTATTCCTTATATTACAATTCTGATCATCTTCCCGGGAAAAACCTGTGATAAACAGAATACATACTCTTTTCAATCTCATCGATCATTGGTTCTTTCTGTATCCTGAGAACAAGATAATAGACCCCGAAAAAGATGAGGGCGGTCAGAAGCAATGTCAGAAAGACGCCCTTGTGCAGGAAAAGGATCCCGACAGACGCAGCGGCAGCAGTCACTGTACTGCCCAGAAAACGGATAATATGTATTTTCCCGGCATCCTGTTTCAGCTCATTCCATAAAGCTTTCGTCTGCCACACGAGAACAAGGAACTCCGCTGCCAGTGTCCCTATGGCCACACCGACTGAACCCATTCCCGGAATCAGCATTGCATTGACGATCAGATCTGTTACCGCACCGATGATCTCGGACTGCAGGACGATATTCTCTTTTCCCAGGGGCACAAGGATCTGAATGCCGAGGATATTGGTAATACCGATCAGGATCAGTGTCGGCATGATCCAGCGCATGGATGCGACAGAAGGCAGAAATGCCTCCCCGGAAATAAACAAAATCGTTTCCCTTGCATACAGCATGAAATACACTGTTACCGGTATGGATACCAAGAGGACAAAGGTCAGAGCCTTGATGCCGATCCGCCGGAACTCGGCCATGTTGTTCTGTTCCACATAATAGGAAGCTCTCGGAAGAAGGACAGCGCCCAGAGAAGTCACAACACTGACAAGGATCGTCTTGATCTTGACGGAAGCGTTGTAAATGCCTACTTCCCAGTCATCTTTCATAAATCCCAGCATCAGCGTATCCAGATTGGTATAGATCGTTGTGGCGCACGCCATGGCAAAGAATGTCAGGATAGCATTTTTATGCCGCATGAGGCTGTATCCGCCCACCGGCTTCATATCTATATATTTTCTTGCATAGATCAGGTTTACGATCGAGGAACCGGCAGCCGCAAATACCGCAATCGCACCGTAGATCAGATAATCCTGCTGTACATGGATAAACATGAACATGAAGATCAAAGCCAGGAATTTAAAGATAATGGAAACAACTGTAATATAGGTGTATTTTTCAAGCCCTTTGTACAGCCATTCCATACCGATCGCCGAAAGCAGGATATTGGAGCTCATCAGGATATACAGTGTTCTTTCATCCTGCAGTTTATTTACGGTAAGCAAAGCAATTGTAAGGGCAATATAGGCAAATACGCTCATGATCAGATTGATCATCAGCAGTTCATGCGCCGTCCTGGTCAGTTCTTTTCTGTCGTCCCGGACTTTCGCAACCGCCCTTACCCCGTAGATCGGAATGCCGAGCTGGGCAAAAATATTGAAATATGTGATCAAGGAAGTCGCAAACTGTACCTTTCCGGTACCGACCGGCAGCAGCACCCGGGAAACATACGGAAACGTAATCAGAGGAAATATGAAAGATGACATCGTCAGGATGACATTCATTACAAAATTCTTTTTTATGGATACCTGATTTCCTGCCATACTTTATCCAGTTTCTATTTTACTGCCAGATATACTTCCGAGAATACACAGCTTCCTTCATCTTTGTAGGTATTTAATATCTCCGAACCGGAGATCAGCTTTTCCATTACTTCCTGACCATCCAGTCCGTTTAACCAGTCCTGATCCGTGAGTATCATAAACACCGTACCATTATCAGTATTTACATCATTCAGAATATCATCAATATTCCCCATCTTTTCAAAACTCGTCATATACACATTCTCACATTGTTCAAGAATCGTAAAGTTTGCTGTGGGATGATATGTTTTCCCGTTATTGATCACGATCAGGGGTCGGTCTTTGCACAGATCAGCTATGCGCTGATTATTCTCATACCGGTCAGGGTACAGAAAGGCATTCACGTTGTATCTGTATATTCCGAATGTACCGAAAAGCCAGAAAACACACGCACCGGCAGCGATCACCTTTTTATTCAGCGGAAGCAGCTGTGCACACGAATAAACCACCCATGCAATTACAAGCGCCAGAAGCGGCATCAGATTATACAGATATCTGAAATATGCATACTGCCCTGATACTTTCGCGATCGCAGCAGTGACGAGGAACAAAATACAGAACAGGCTCACGATCATCCGGTTATCCGGTTTGACCTCGTTTTCTTCTTTTTCCTTCCGTTTCCAGACGGATGTGACCAGGGTCAGGATTCCGGCTGCAGCAAGCGCCGGCTTCACCCTGGCAAGACCTCCTGTCAGTCCTTTTTTCAGATCATAGTATCCTATGGTCATGATCGATTTTCCCCACGCTGAAAAATCAAACAGATTGTTCCTCACTTTATTGCCGATGTCATTGGTCGCAGAACCTGTGATCTGTTTGACGGCAGCGGGATAGGCGTAAAACACAGCGCCGACAGCACCGAGCATGCATAGTCCATACTGCAGAAATTCCTTCCATTGTTTATGGAATGCATAATACAGGCATGTGAAAACTGCCGTGAAAAAGGCAAATACCGCAAAGTAGTAATGCGTAAATGTCCCCAGGAACGTCACCAGAAAACATGTTATGCCCCAGTTCAGACTGAATGATTTTTTCAGCATTTCGTAATGGACATCTGCCAGCAGTACGGTAAACATTGCCGACAGCATGTACATTCTGATATACAGCGCTGTATTATAGGCAACATTTGTGCCTCCATAAATGCATACAGGTAAAAGTGCCCATATAGTATTTCCAAATATTTTCCGGGAAAGGCGAAATAAAAGATATTCCGTAATGATAAATAACAGAATATTCAGACCAATGCCGAACCATTTTGAAAACTGTTCAGGGAAAAAGGAACAGACCGTATGCAGACAATAATAATACAGCGGGGGATGTGCATCCAGTGTATTGTTATAATATGTCTTTTCGTAAGCAAACTGCTCCCCTGTCCGCACTGCAACAAATTTTTCAAAATCTTCACCGGTGACCCATTGATTCCATACAGTTGAATCATTGGCTATCCTGTCCGCATCATAACTGTTAGAAAGAATATAGCTGTAAATCTCATCAATGTGGTATTCTTGTTTGGCTCTTCCAAGATGAAGGATCACGAAAATCTGCAGAATCAGCAGCAGGAAAAAAAAGGAAACCAGCCATGTTTTTTTCTTCAGAATATCGTTCATCTCATACCTTTTATGCTGTTTCATTTTACCGTTTAGTATAAAAAACAGCAAATCGTAAATACGATCTACTGTAAACATCAGCCTGAGAACAACATCAGGATCTTATTTTGTGCCTGCAGTTATTCTTTGTCATTCATCTTTCTTAGTAAATTCAAATCGGGAAAAACTTTGGAAATCCATTTTGCAAGATGAGCTTATTTGAGTTATATACAGAAGAATCTGCACACTGATCTTAAGACCTCCTTATGTGTTCTTCCACTTTTTGATCGTTCCTGTCAGTTTCCTGTCAATATCGATTCGGGTTTTTCTGCATTCTTCCGGATACTTTCTGCCGGCTTTGAACATGAATCTCACAAGCACTCCGCTTCCGACAGGCATCATCATCTTCAGCATCGATTCCGGAAAAGCAAAATGTGTGCCATGCTCATACAGCCACGCCTCAAAGGAACAGTTATGCGGAAGTTCATTCAGTCGTGCCTGCATCCTGCGGATATATTTACATGTATCCCAGAGAACATCATCTTCAGCACCGATACAGATGACCTTCCCTTTGATCCTCTCGATCTTGATTTTTTCTTCTTCCTGCAGCGGATGCCGTTTCTCCGATTCGTCGAACATCGGTCTGGATGCGATAAAATCGCCGCCTGCTTTGGAGTCTGCCTTGATCCTCTGCCAGTATTCCGGATGGCGGTACGCATAGGGAAGATACGGCAATGGCCTGCTCTGCCAGGTGACCGTGGATTCATGATCCCCCGGTCTCTCGTGCATGCCGTCTTTTCCATCCTGATAGAACCCTTCCATGATAAAATCCGACGGCGATACCGCAATTGTCAGTGTAATATCCGGATAATATGAGGCGGCTGTCAGCGCCAGCATGCCGGTGGTCGATGCCCCGATGATGCCGATCTTCTCGCAGCCCTGTGCTTTCAGGAATGATATAGCTTTTCCAAATCTTTCCAGCGGGTAATTATGATGCCCATAATCCTTTTTGTCAGGAGACATAGCCAGTACATGTACACCGAGTCTCTGCATCCATTTCACGCCGCATACGGCCATCCTGTCATCGGAAGAATCTCCCAGCATGATGATCACTGCACAATCCGTCTTTTTCTGATTCGGATACCATGCCCCGTAAAACCCGTCTTTTTCAGGTTCAAATTTTCTTGCCGGTTTCATAACGTTCCTCCTATATACATTGTAATCCATGCCATCATGGCAGATATAAACGGAAATATGATAATGCGGAAAAGCTGTTCCTTTCTGTTGAATCCGAACTGATGATATCCTGCACATCCTTCCGTTTCCGGATAGAAATACTGGAAGAAATGTGTTTTTGTCAGCAGGAACCAGTCCAGACAGATAATATCAAATGCTTTCCATATATACAGCATGACCAGGAAGCGGATAAAGTGATCCCTGAACGTAAACCCGTTCCTGACGCCGTCACATCCGCCCCACACAAAAGCGCCGATCATAGCCAGAATACTGATTACGGCAAGTTTCCAACCAAGCACACGGGCACCGCGGACGCGTTCAGGATGATCCTTTGCGGCTGCCTGAATATCCTTTGGCGCTGTCGTAAGAAGCTTCCTGTTCTGAATGAGACCAACTGCCGCATAAATGAGGATGCATAATGAAACAATCAGAACAAGCGATAATTGAAGCGTCAGAATCATTCTCTTTCTCCTTCCTGTTTTTCAACTTTCCGGGATAGGGCAAGCAAACCGCCGAAAGTAAACAAACTTCCTATACTGATCCATCCGGTGGACAAAGCATACGCAAACGCATTGTTGCCGAAAAAACGCATCACAATCATTACGGGAATGCCGGAAAGGATCGAAAAGAACCGGCAATATTCCGGATACGGTGTCAGTCTTTTCCGGAAAGTCTGAAATTGTACAGCAGCGGTCAGGAAAAAGAAAACCATGAAGATGACCATCGCCGGCATCAGGAACATCAGCGCAGTCTTTACCGTCAGATCCGCTGCTGAGCCTGGATCCATGGCATAAAGATGTTTAAAGAACCAGATAACGATACAGCACAGAACATGCACGAGCGCGCCAAAAGCAATCATACCGATCAGACCTGCACGATATGCATGCGCATATTTATCCGATCTTACCGATATCAGACGATAAATGCCGAAATAGCTGAGGCATTCGACCGGTATCCCGATCAGTCCCAGAAAGGATGATAAAGTGATCCTTGTTTCCGACACAGACAGATAACGGGAAAAATACCGGTCCATGCCCGTAAGATTTTCATTTACTGTACCCCATCCAAGCAGGATATCTCCCGCCAGAACAAGCAATGCCGCAAAGATCCCGATCCTGAACAGATGACGGATACGCTGCCAGTCATATAATTCTTTTTCCATTCTCCGCCTACTTTTTTCCGACAAGAAGAGCTGAGCCGGAAAGACCCATCCATCCTGCTTCATTCTTCCTGATGAATTTACCGTCCGTAGTATCGATCAGTTCTGCTTTTTCATATCCCATTTCTTTCAGTTTCCGGACAAATGCCTGCATATCCCCGTATTTGGATGCAGAAAAAATATCATGCAGGGCAAAAGTGCCTCCTTTCTTCAGGACACGCAGTGTTTCCAGAAGAATCGCCTGCCGGTCTTTGGAAGGAATGTTGTGATAAACATAATTACTAGTAACTGCGTCAAAAGATGCATCCGGAAAATCCAGTTTCAATGCATCCCCTTTCTCAAACGAAACATTCGTTACTTTTTCAGCTGCTGCGTTGTTTTCACAAAGCGGTTTATTGAACGAAGCATATTCCTTTCCCCATCTGTCGATTCCGGTAAACTCTCCCTGCGGATTCCGTTTGGCACAGGCAATCGTAAGTGCCCCGCTGCCGCATCCGACATCAAGACCTTTCCCGCCTTCCGGAAGGCGGACGTACTCTGCTATGCCTTCTATGATCTGCCGTGACATCTGGCGCTTCCCGTCATAGGAAAACGCCCTGTACAGCATGATCATCCAGGCAGCGGAACAGATCCCGACAATCACGCCAATCAGGGAGATCATCTGAAGGATCGTTTTCAGACTCCTGGAAACGATCCCTGTGTTTCCGAAAATGATATAAAGAATCAGAAATGCACATGTGCCTGCCATTCCTAAAAATATCATGCCTTTCGGCATCCAGTTTTTATAATCCGGTTTCATATTCCTTTTACCTTCCCAAGCGGATGATTCCGCGCTCCTTCTTCCGTATCGTCTGTCTCAATATAACCGTCATACGGGGCAGACGGATCTTTGTATTTTCTTGTGAACGGACGGCACAGTTCCTTCCTGTGCCGGAAAACAAAATCCAGGTCATCCGTCCAGCCTGTATGTCCGGTTATGACTTTGAATGTCCTGTTCCTTTTCCGCAGATCTGCTTCCAGTCCGGCCAGGGAGCGGACAGCCAGTTTGTTGTCTTCCGCCAGTGTTGAAATGAAACTGTATCCGCCGTCCTGTCCGAACCAGATCGTATCCCCGGTAAACAGATACGTATCATCGATCAGATATACCATGTGGCCCCAGGTATGCCCAGGTACGAGCAGACATTCTATTTTGATGTCATCGATATAAAAGATCTGACCGTCCTTCAGAAGAACTATCTGATTATTCATTTTTACCATCGGGAGTTTATATAAACCGTAGATAACCTTCCGTCTCTTCTCCCCTGTCAGATACCGGTTCTCTGTTTCCCCTATGTAAACAGTTGCTTCTTTAAACAGCTGGTCACTGTCTGTTTCCAGCGCGCCTACATGATCGGTATCCTGATGTGTGATCAGGATATGCCTGATCGATGCAGGATCTATATCCAGCCATCCCATCTTTTCCTTCAGCCGGTCATAGTTATACCCGGCATCGATCATGATCGTTGTATTTCCCTTTGTATAGAAAAAGATATTGGCGATCCATTCCCTTACACAAGTCACATGTTCATCGATCCGTCCCGTATTCAGCGGTTTGAAGATTGCTTTCCCGCGGAACAATGCGCTCATTGATTTTTTCTGATTCAGTGAATCCTTTTTTGCCATTTGATCCTCCTTTTTGCTTTGTGGTTAGTTTAGACTAACGCAATTTCTTTTTTACAGCTTCCCTTATGAGGGGAAGCTTTGTTTTCCTTATCCTGCTTTCCGGCACCGGAAACAGCCGATCCCTTCCACTGCGGTCACTTCCGCTTCCGCGTACAGTTCACCCAGACGCTTTTTCAGACTGCCTGCGGTCTCGTACGGCGGTGTGAAATAACCAAGTTTCTGATACATGTTCCGGATGATCCAGTCCGTTCTTGCGCACTGCCCGCGGATGTAGAAGCAGCCGCAGAATGTTCCTCCCTTTTTCAGAACACGCCATGTTTCCTGATAGGCTGCTTCCTTATCCGGGAATGCATGAAACCCGTTCAGGGAAAGCACTACATCAAATGATTCATCCGCAAACGGCAGCGCGCCGACATCTCCCTGCAGGAAGCTGACATTGCGGATCCCCATTCTCCCCGCTCTTTCTTTTGCTTTCCGCATCATATCTTCCGAATAATCGAGGCAGGTGATATCCGCGTCCGGAAGATCCCTGTAAACAGGCATCGTAAGCACACCGGTGCCGACCGGCACTTCCAGCAGTTTTCCCGAAAAATCTTCCGGTACACCCGAAAGCGCCTTTTCGAGGTATCGTACGTTTTTTTCACCGTCCATGTTCTAGACCACGCGGCAGATCAGTTTCCCCAAAAAAGTAGAATATGTCATCATCCCGTCATAGAAATCCGCTTTGCCTCCGGTAACTTTATACGCATTCCGGATCTGATCTTTTCTGTTCATAATTACTCCTTGTATGATACACATGTGCCTTGTCAGTACATGGATATCACAATCCTTTCTAAGCCTTTGAATTAGAATGAAGTAGAAACCTTAC
>CADBPK010000133.1 GCA_902796465.1 uncultured Erysipelotrichaceae bacterium
GCAGTGAAATATTGCTGGACCATCCCATGACCATCAGGTTGACGGTATACAGACCGGTATTGGTAATTATACCTGCCAGAATGGAAGGAACTCCCATCCTGGTCTGCAGGAAGGCCGTTATAAAACCGGCACAAGCGCCGCCGATGATGCCCATGATGATTCCGAGAAACGGATGACCGGCTGCCGTCAGGCTGACCGAAACAGCCATGCCAAGTACATAGCATCCGTCTGTTGTCAGATCCGCAATATCCAGGATGCGGTAACTCAGAAACAGCGCAAGCGCGATCAGTGAGTACACGCATCCAAGCGTTAATGTTGTCTGCAGTATATGAAGCATTGATCCCTCTTTTATTCTTCTGTTGTGATTACTTCAACGACCTCGCCCATTGATCCGAATACGGAATAATCAATGTTCAGCGCTTCGGCCGTTTCGGTGTTGACTGTAATGATGCCGCCGGCGACGAGGTAGTAGTCATCCATATCAGATGTCGTTTCCGTCATTGCCTGATAGGCCAGATCCGCTGTCTGTTTTCCGAGATCCGTATAGTTGACGCCGCATGTCGCGAATGCGCCGTTCCTGACGAAGGAATCCGCGCCGGTATAATGCGGGATGCCCGCTTCAGCGAATTTCTCAGCTGTTGTGATCTCCGTAGCCATGACAACATTGTCCGTCGGTGTGAATACTGCATCCACATCCGCCGCGATCAGGGATGTGACAGCCTGCGCGATCTCACTGTCGTTGTTTCCGGTAGCTTCCACATAGGCGATTCCCTTGCTGTCAAGATATGCCTTTGCCAGTTCGATCGGTTTTTCGGAGTTGATCTCGGACTGTGAATACAGGAGACCTACCTTTTTGATATCCGGATCGATCGCGAACATCATATCCATGATCATATTCGTATCTAGTCCGTCACTGGTTCCGGTGATATTCTCCAGTCCTGTCAGCTGTGCGCTTTCGGGATCGGATACGGCCGCGAAGACGACCGGGATACCGCTGTCTTCTGCGGAAGTATACATGGTCTGGGCAGCGAGCGTTGCAATCGGTATGATCACATCCACGTCACCGGAAACATACTGCGCGCCGAATTGCTGCAGGACTGTAGGATCATTATTGCCGGAATCGACCGTATAGACGATCTCAATACCTTTTTCTTCCGAAAGTGCATCCAGTTCACCGGTAATCGCGTTTGCGATCTCATCCAGTGATGCATGGTCAAGCTGCTTGATGACAGCTACCTTATAGACTTTCTTTTCTTCTGTTCCTGTGTCAGTTTCAGGGGCGGATGCGCTGCATCCTGCAAGACTCATAATAACTGCGGCTGATAAGATCATTGATGTCAGTTTTTTCATGTGATTTCTCCTCCCGTTTCTTTTGCATTTCCCCGTCTGCCGAAGAACAAAAAACGCCTGTCCGCAAAGGACAGGCGTATAGCCTGCGGTGCCACCTTTATTGATAACTTCGTTATCCGACTCGACGAAAATGCAGTCACATTTCCTGCTCTGTAACGTGAGCATGACGTACTGAATACTCGCCTGGGCTTTCATCAGTCCCTCACGGGTCCATTTGCATACTGCATTACCATCGGGCTTCCACCTTGCCCCGACTCTCTTGGGCCGCTCGTATGTTTGATCTCCCGGTCATCGGTTTATACTGAAATAGTAACACTTCCCATACACAAGTCAATACAATAATGAAATTTTTACATTTAATGAAAATTGTTTCATTCTGAGTGATAAAAAAACCGTTTTATAAACGGTTCTTATGGATTTGTGCGGTCATCGCCAAAGTACTTGACAGAGAGTTCCGCGAGCTTTCCGCTGTCTCTCATATCCGCAAGTGCCTTGTTGATCTCTGCGCGCAGGGATGCGTTGTCATCACCCTTTACCAGCGGGATTCCATATGCTGTACCGGCTGCTTCATCAACGACGATGAATGGGCCGCCTTCATTCTTCATGTAGTCCTCAAAGGATGACTGTGCGTTGATCGTAGCGTCAACTTTTCCGTTCTTGACGAGGTCCAGTGTTTCACCGAGCGTATCCACGCCGTTGACTTCCGCGCCGTACTGCTCGCCGAGTTCCATATAGGTCGAGCCGATGGAGTTCGCTGTCTTCTTGCCCTTCAGGTCTTCAAATGACTTGATCTCTGTGTTGTCATCACGGACGATGAGTACTGTATGATCGTAAGCATACGGATCGGAGAAATCGTATGTCTTGGATCTTTCTTCCGTAATATCAACACCGTTGACGACCATGTCGATAACATCGGATTCCATAGCCAGGAACAGACCATCCCACGGTGTCGGTGTGATCTCGATCTTAACACCCAGATATTCAGCGATTCCCTGTGCGACTTCTACGTCATAGCCGACCAGTTCACCGTCTGCTGTCTCATACGAGAAAGGCTGCCAGTCGCCTTCCAGACCGACTTTGAGCACGCCTGCTTCTTTAATGCGGGCGAGATGATCTTTTGATGTGTCTGCGCTGCCGGAGCCGGAGCATCCTGCCACAGCTGCCGCAAGTACTGCTGTCAGTAATACTTTTGATACCTTTTTCATATATCCTCCCTCTATTGCACATTTCTGCGGTTTTCCTCAAGCCGCAGGAATTCTCTTGTTCTTTCTTTTTTCGGATTTTCGAAGATCTCTTTGGAAGTTCCTTCTTCCACGATGACGCCGTCCTCCATGAAGATGACATGGCTGGATACATTTCTGGCAAAATCCATTTCGTGGGTAACCACGATCATGGTCATGCCTTCCTCCGCCAGTGCCCGCATGACGCCGAGGACTTCGCCGATCAGCTCGGGATCCAGCGCGGATGTAGGCTCATCGAAATAGATGATCTCCGGATCGTATGCCAGCGCCCTGGCGATCGCCACACGCTGCTGCTGGCCGCCTGAGAGCTGTGCGGGAAAATGATCTGCCCGGGCAAGCATACCTACCCTCTCGAGCATTTTCAGACCGATCTTCTTTGCCTCAGACGCTGGAATCTTCCGCACCGATGTCAGACCGATCGTCACATTTTCCAGTGCTGTTTTGTTTTTGAACAGGTTGTAATTCTGAAATACAAAGCCTGTTTTCATGCGGATCGCCGCAATGTCTTTTTTCGGTGTATTGGCAAGATCATAGGATCTCCCGTCGAAGATGAGCTCTCCCTGATCTGCTTTCTCAAGATAATTGATGCATCTGAGCAGCGTGGTCTTGCCGGAACCGCTCGGTCCCAGAATGGCGACCACATCGCCTTTTTCAACCGTGATACTGACACCCTTGAGGATCTCGTTCTGATCAAATGCTTTATGGATATTTCTGATTTCAAGCATGCTCATATGATCACCCCTTGTTGCCGCCGTACGCATTCAGGCGTTTTTCACCATACCTCTGGACCCATGTCAGGACAGTGGAGAA
Organism: uncultured Erysipelotrichaceae bacterium; assembly: GCA_902796465.1. Classification (GTDB taxonomy): domain Bacteria; phylum Bacillota_I; class Bacilli_A; order Erysipelotrichales; family Erysipelotrichaceae; genus Bulleidia. The sequence continues at coordinate 3,402 of CADBPK010000133.1, forward strand.
CATCAGGTAGATCAGCGCAACTTCACAGTATATCAGCATGAACTTATATGTTCTGCCGACAATACGCTGCGCTGCGTAAAGCATCTCGGCATATGTGATGTTCGCTGCCAGTGATGTGTCCTTGACCATGCCGATCAGGGAATTGGACAGCGGCGGGAATGCCGTACGGAATGCCTGCGGCAGTACGATATGCCACATGATCTGGGCATAGTTCATGCCTACACAGTATCCCGCTTCCATCTGACCGCTCGGAACTGCCTCCAGCGCCGCGCGCATCGTTTCCGCGCAGTAGGCACCTTCATTCAGCGAAAAGATCAGCACTGCAGCAGGAAACGCATTGATATGGATGCCTATGTTGTTCAGACCGTAGAATCCGATCAGCAGCTGAACCAGCAGCGGGGTTCCGCGGATGATCCAGATATAGAACCGGCTGATCTGTTTCAGCACCGGCACATTTGCGTACTGCACCATTGCGACGAGCACAGCGATGATCATCGCAAAGAAAAAAGCGGTGACCGTCAGAGGAATGGTCATTTTGAGACCGGGTATGATCAGTTTCCAGAATGATTCAATAAACAGATCCCACATTTCCTGATTCATAATCCCTCCAATAATCGCCCCTATAATACACTATGTAAAAATTGGAATGCAATGAATATGCCCGCTTATTTCCGGCTCAGCAGTTCTTCCTGATAAGCTTTGGAGATTGCAAGAAGATTATCGTAAAAAATCACAAACTGATCCTGGATCAGGTCATCTTCAATCAATGCCGCATTGCGGATCCTGATATCCTTTTCCCTCCCGCTGTCGAGAATCGGGATATGATGTTCCAGTTTGTAATCGAGAATATCCGATACGATCCGGAGTCTTTTCTCAAACAGAAGTGTTATATCGCGGTCGATCTCATCGATCATGTTCCTGTTTTTATCAAGTGCTGTCTCTTCCATACTTCCTGTCTCTGCGTATGCGCAGAACTCCTTTCCGGGTCAAGTTAAAATATTATATGTTATTTTTAGGAAAAAATCGATGTCTCCTGGCAAAAACCTTCTTATATTATGGTAAAATTTCGATAACCAGAACTGGAGGTTTTTAGTATGGGAAAGAATTTTGTATTTATTTCTCCGACATTTCCGAAAACGTATTACCATTTTCCGCAGGCATGGAAAGCGCTTGGAGGCACATCTCTCTGCATCGGTGAAGATTCTTACGAAAGCCTTAGCCGTGAGCTGAAAGAAGCTTCCGACGAGTATTATCAGGTCCGGTCCCTGGAAGACTATGATGAAGTATACCGTGCGGTTGCCTGGTTCGCACATAAGCACGGAAAAATAGACTGGCTGGAATCCAACAATGAATACTGGCTGGAACAGGACGCGCGTCTGCGCACGGATTTCAACATCACATCCGGTGACAAGTCGGAAGATGTTATGCGCTTCAAGCGGAAATCCAACATGAAGGCATATTATGAACGTGCCGGTGTACCGACTGCCAGATACCACCTGACAACTACTCTCGAAGAAGGGAAGAAATTCGTCAAGGAAGTCGGCTATCCCGTTATCGTCAAACCGGACGACGGTGTAGGCGCCAATGCGACATGGAAGATCAAAAATGATGAGGAACTGGAAGAATTCTATAACAAGAACATCCAGGAACAGTACATCATGGAAGAATTCGTGCCTGGTTATATCGTCTCTTTTGACGGCATTGCCGGTCAGAACAACGAGATCATCTTCAAGACCTCGCATACATTCCCGGATCCGATCATGGATATCGTAAACAACGCCGAGGACTGTTTCTACTGGTCTGAACGCAAGATCCCGGAAGATCTCGATAAAATGGGAACCGCTGTCATCAAATCCTTCGGGATCAAAGGACGTTTCTTCCATACAGAGTATTTCCGTCTGAGCGAAGACAAGGAAGGACTCGGAAAGAAAGGCGATCTCGTCGGACTCGAAGTCAACATGCGTCCGCCGGGAGGATTCACGCCGGATATGATGAACTACGCCAACAACATTGACGTCTATGCCATTTACGCACAGATGGCTATGAACAACTCCAAAACATATTGGACAGAACGTCCGTATCATGCAGTTTATGTCGGCAGAAGAGACAGCTTCAAATACAAGAACAGCCCGGCTGCCATTTACGCAAAATACGGCGAGAATATCTGCATGCATGAGAGAATGCCGAGTATTCTCGGAACCGCAATGGGCGATGACGCGTTTGTCACACGTTTCAAAACAAAAAAGGAAGTGGATGAATTCCTCCGCTTCATATTAGAAAAGGCTGAATAAGAATGAAAACAGAATATTTTAAGGAATACAGTAATTACCTGGGACGGGATATGGAGTTCAAGGTTTACGGCCATGCCGGAAGACCTATCCTCGTATTTCCGAGCCAGGACGGCAGATTCTTTGATTTTGAGAATCAGGGCATGGTCGCATGTGTCCAGTCCTTCATCGATGAAGGCAGGATCCAGCTGTTCTGCTGCGATTCAAATGATGTAAACAGCTGGTCCAGCACACACTGGGACAAGCACTGGCGGATCGCCAACCACGAAGCTTTCCACAACTATATCTGTGAAGAGCTGTGCCCGCGGATCTTCGATATCAACGCAGCTGCCAACGGCGGACATTACGCAGACGGCATCATAACAACAGGATGCTCCATGGGCGGATCCCATGCATTGAACTTCATGCTGAGAAGACCGGATATCTTCGCCGGCTGCATCGCGCTTTCCGGCGCGTATGACGCAGGATATTTCTTCGACGGATACAAGGATGACCCGCTCATCTACAACAACTCACCGGTCGATTATATCGAGGGTATGCCCTATGATCATCCCTATGTCGAGATGTACCGGAACCGCGATATCATCATCTGCTGCGGCAGAGGCGCATGGGAACATCCGATGCAGGAAGACGCTGCGCGCATGGCGGAACTCTTCCGTTACAAGGATATCCCGGCATGGGTCGA
>CADBPK010000134.1 GCA_902796465.1 uncultured Erysipelotrichaceae bacterium
GATCGCATTCCTGATGAAGCAGAAAAAGCCTTCCAGGGACACCTTGTACGATAAGAAGTATTCACCGGATGCACTGGATGTGATCGCGGTTCCGACAACCTGCGGAACAGGATCTGAAGTGACAGGCGTATCTGTGCTTACCGTGCATGAAAAGCAGACGAAGATCTCAATTCCGCACCGCATCTTTCCGAAGATCGCTTATGTGGACGGCAAATACCTGGGCAGTGCTTCCCGGAATATGCTCGTGAATACGGCAGTGGACGCACTCGCACACATGGTCGAGAGTTACGAAAGCACAAAGGCAAACGATTACAGCAAAGCTACAGTACTGGCCGGCATGCGGATCTGGGGAAAAGCAAAGGACGTACTGCTCGGCAAGAAGGAAGCTGATGCGGAAGATTATCAGGCAATGATGCGGGCCTCGACTTTTGCGGGTATTGCCATTGCCCAGACCGGGACTTCCATCCCGCACGCTTTAAGCTATATCCTGACATACGACGCAGGTATTCCCCACGGCAGGGCATGCGGATATTTCCTGGACCGCTATCTGAATGAAGCGGAAGACAAGGAAGAACTTCTTTCCGCAGCCGGGTTTGCGGATATGAAAGAATTCTCTGATTTCATCAGCGAAGCTTTCGGGAAAGTGGAAGTCAGTCCTGATGTACTGGAGAGGGCATTTAAGACCGTTGCCGCAAACAAGGCAAGGATGCAGGGATGCCGCTTCCATGTGGATGAGGAAGTCCTGAAAAGGATCGTCGGATTTTAGACAAATACAAGAACGGTACTTTTAAAAAAGTGCTGTTTTTTTCATGTTAGAATAATGACATACGGAGATTCATTATGGAAAGCGGAAAAGACAATCAGATCACACTGGCACTGGAAGGAAAAAGCGGGACGGGCAAGATCTATATGACATCCCTGACGGAAGAAGAGATCCGGTATACGGAGATATTTTCCGAAGGGATCGATGTAACGGATACGATGATGGTCCTGCAGTACGGCAGTGAAGCGCAGCGCAAGGTCATGCGTTTTACGGAGTCTTCCCTGTTCGGGGTCCCGGTCACGGATTACAACGAGATCGGGGAGGATATCCGCAAGCTTCTGGATAAACAGGCACAGTTTGTCAGAAGTTTTGAGCATGCCGGCAATATTACACAGAATAATGAAAAATCATATGAAGCCTTTAAATCCATGTATGACCGGTTTTCCGCTGTCCTGACAGAAACGGCGCGCAGACTGGAAATACACCGCAGTTCTCTGTTGCGGCACATCGGGCTGATCGATAAACTGTATGAAAAATGTCTTCTGAATATCAGGGAATTTGATATGTATCTGTATGCCGGGGAACGCTGTCTGGAACGAAGCAGGAACGGCAAACTGAAGGAACTGGCACAGAAAGCCGCGGAGAGCGGGTTTATGGAAGATACCATTCTCGTAAATGATTATAAAGATGCCTGTGTCCTGTTTGAAAAAAGACTGGCGGATCTTTCCGTCAGCCGTCAGCTGCCGCTGGAGATCATGGCACAGATCCGGCTGATCCAGCAGACAGACAGGATCATGGCAGACAATCTGCGCCATCTGACCGCGGATACATTTTCTCTTTACCGCAGCCGGATCGTCCTGTCTCTCGGCCTGAGTGATACAGAGGATGCCGGGGGAAAGATCATTGACCCTGCGGTTTTCAATGATGCCAACGCGGATCTTGCCAAAGCGCTCAATGTCGTTCTGAAAGTCAAGGCTGATGATCTGGAAAAACAGAGAAAAGGGATCTTTTCCTTCGGTCGGGAAAAGAAGTGAAACACGGAGGCTGACAAGAGATGAATCCGGTTTTTCCATTAAACGAATTCATACCTGACGGGGAACCGCATGTTTTCGAAAGTCGTCTTTACTTGTACGGCTCACATGATGAGCAGGACGGTAAGAGGTATTGTCCGGGCAGTTTCGTGACATATTCCTGCGCCTTGAATGATCTGGATAACTGGCGGTATGAAGGCGAGATCTACAATAAAAAACAGGATCCCCTGAATGCGGACGGCAGCCATGACCTCTATGCACCGGATGTCGTACAGGGCAGGGACGGATGGTACTATCTCTATTACGGACTGGATCAGGTCAACGAGATCTCTGTTGCCCGGAGTCCTTCGCCGAAAGGACCTTTTTCCTATTACGGCATCGTCCGCTATCCGCCCGGAACGGAACGGGAAAAGCTGCCGTATTATCCGTACAGTTTCGATCCCGGACTTCTGAGAGATGGGGATCACATCTGGCTCGCGCTGGGGTTTTCCGTTGATTTTAAGATTCCGGGTCTGGATCTTAAGCCGCAGAATCAGAGAGGCGCGTTTGTCACGGAACTGGAAGATGACATGCTGACAATGAAGTGTATCCCGCAGTACGTCATTCCGGGATACGGACAGGGGAAAGGAACATCTTTTGAGGATCATGAATTCCTCGAGGCATCATCCCTGCGCAAATACAACGGGCATTATTATTTCATCTACTCATCCCAGGCTCAGCATGAGCTCTGCTGTGCGGTCAGCGATTCCGTTTACGGACCGTATACATTTCAGAATGTGCTGATCTCCAACGCATTTGAAAACGGACTGCAGAATAACTGGGCAAACAATCACGGCAGTATCGTGCAGGTCCATGATTCGTTTTATATTTTTTATCACAGACATACTTACGGAAGACAGTACAGCCGTCAGGCCTGTGCGGAAAAGATTGATTATGACGGAATGCGGTTTTCACAGGCACCTGTCACAACAGGCGGTATGGAAGGCTTGCTGAAAAAAGGAATCCTGCCCGCTGCCCGCGCGTGTTTTGTATGTGACCTGCCCGGAGGCGTGTTTATTCCTTTTGGCGAAGAGTCCATGGATACGGCAAGGATCGAAGGGAAGCAGATCGTCAATATCCGTGATTCGAAAATCATTTTCCGGTATTTTGAATCTGTCTCGGAAGTTGTCCTGATCACGGAAAATGCCGGAGAGGGCAGTGTGTCCCTGTATATGAGAGATACATTACAGGGGACACAGGAACTCAGTAAGTCAGTTCATTTCACTGCGTCCGGAAAGAATACAGACCTCACACTGGTCTTTCACAGCCAAAAACCGCTGATTCTGAAAGAGATACGGATTCTCTGATAAAAATGCATATCTCAGACGGGGATTCCCGTACTATAATCATCTTGTACAATTTGGAGAACACATGAACCAGAACGAATATAAAAAGAATGAATATGAAGAGAGTGATCTCAAGCAGGATCTCTGGAATGAATATCTGAATGAACTTCCGGACAACGAAGAACAGAAAGAACAGAAGGAAACAGTCAGAAAACCGCAGCTCAGCAGTAAAGTAGAGCAGGATCTGATGGATTATTCCCGCCGCCGGTTTTCCCGCAGGAGCAGCAATAAATCCGGCAGGAACGCCCTGGTGGTCGCGTTTGGCATTATTATGGCCGTGACAATTGCCATCGGTGCGGCAGTTTCGGGTTTTATGTATATCAGCGACAGGGGTGAAGATTATCCCGACTATCCCCAGGAATATATCCAGGAAGAATATCAGGATACGGTGCTCGGCGGGGATCTCGGTAATCCGCAGTTCATGCTGGATGATTATATGATCGAGCTCCCGGTCCAGTTTTCTGATTTTATGCAGGAAGACTGGAAAGTCTCGTGGAACGCATTTACCGAATCCACTGATGAAGTCGGAAGCGATCCGGTTGCGCTGGTGATCACGAACCGGTATGGAAACAAGGTCTGTGATGTCATGGTCGTTTCACCTACAGGGGAACCTGTTCCGCTGTCTGATGCGACTGTTATAGCTGTATCGGTGGAAAGTGAATCCAATACATGGCTGCAGCTGCCGGGTGATGTATACAGCTGGTCATCCACATATTCGATCGAGGAAGCGCTGAATCAGAGCAACGTAGAATGGGTCAAGAAGGGAGACGGTGCAAGTGCTGTGTATGAGATCCGGTCAAAGAATATGGCGGATTCGGAATATGATTACATTATCCGGATCGAGATGACAGACGGGTCGACCCAGCGCATATCACTGATCATGGAGAAAAAAGCCTGAAAAGAAAACGGGACGATGAACGAAACCGGTATCCGGTGCAGTTCACTGCCCGTTTTTTTGTATATATGCAAGCAGAGGAATCAATTTTCACGATTCTTTCACATTCTTCACATGTTATCAACACAGCTTTCCGATAAGATATAGATGTAACGAAAATATTTATTTTCTTTCCCTCCCGACAAGTTAGGAAATAAGGATTCTGTGCCAGCAGGGTCCTTTTTCTTTCTGCAGTAAAAAACGCTGAATGCAGATCGTCATTTCAGCGTCTGTGTATATGCGTTCCAGTAATCGTCGCCGCCCTGGATACTGTCGATGTATGTCCGGATCATGACAGCGCGGAGCGGTTTGAATGCTGCGGTTAATCCTGCCTTTTCGGCGATAACGGTAGTTGTCGTATCGATCTCTTTTGCGATCTTCATGGCCAGTGTTTTGTCTTTCATCGGGATCAGGCCAAGCGCGAATGAACGGTAGTTTCTGCTTGATATGCAGGTACCGATATATTTTCTTGCGAAATCCCTCCATTCGTCTTCCAGCATCGCGTCGGGTGTTCCTTCGGTAACGCAGAGTTCATCTGCCTGTTCCGTCAGCATCTTCCTTATTTTTTTCCTGCTTGTGAACAGGGGTTTTTCCCGGCCGTACATCTGCAGGAAAAGCCATGCCCGGATAAAACGGTCAATGGGGTATTCCTGTGACATGTCAAACCGCTTCTGAAACAGTTCATACAGCCGCTCATCCCCCTCTGTATGTTCCTGTGAAAGAATCGTTTTCAGGCATTCTTCCCGTTTTGCGGGATCTTCCGTTTCATAGTAATGTGACGGCCAGTCTTCCAGCAGACCGGTCTGTTTTTCTTTTGTATTCAGCAACATGATTCCATTTTAGCACAAAAGAAAACGGCTTCGGTAAAGCCGTTAACTGAAATATACGTATGGATCCGCAGGCGGGGTGTAGCGTGTTGCCTTGGTTGCATACAGAACTACTGTTTTCGCCATACCGTCTTCGATCGGGATTGCTTTCAGGGTACCTTCCACTTCGATCCAGTCACCCAGTTTCATTTCCCAGATCTTAACGCCGGTCACTGTAATACCGCACAGGCTGGTATCCTGCTCGCAGCAGACCATCGCACGTCTGCCCATGATGAATGTCTGCTTGTATCCGGGAATGTTTTCCGCGTACATGCCGCGCAGGATGGCTTTCTTACCGTCATAGCGCTCCGGATTTTCGACAGCGTCCATATACCAGAGTCCGTAATCATCATCTTTGATGTCCAGGACTTCCTGATTGATGTCGAAGGGAAGGATGCCGCTTTTCATTTTGACCTGCGCGCCGAAGGCACCTTCATAGAAGATCTGTGCCCGGCGGTTGATCGCTTTGATGTTTCCTCTCAGCATGCCTCCGTTTGTGTCTTCCGTGCACCGGTTGACGATGATCGTATCGCTCCAGCGCAGCTGTTCAAACATCAGGGAGCGCATGGCGTTGATATACAGTTCAAACGTGGTGGCGTCAACGGTCGTCAGGATCTGTACAACAGGCCAGAAATTCGGCATGTTGGAAAGAAACAGTTCCCTGACAGGCTCCGTGCCGTTGTATTCCAGCATGACCTGGTTCGGATGATAGACCGTATCCAGTTCACGCATTCTTTCCGGTGTCAGATCATCGATGTTGTCGAAATGTTCATGGAAGGCGTTATGCTCTTCCAGAAAGGCTGAATCATATTCTTCTTCACCTTCCTCAAACGTGATGATCAGTGTGCGGTCTGTTCCTTCCATGAAACCGGGATCATTCAGGGTATCCTTTATCAGCGTGGTTTTCCCGCTGTCAAGGAATCCGGTAAACAGATAAACAGGGCAGGCCATTATTTCACCCCGAAGATATCCTTGATCAGGTCAATGTCGATCTTTTCGCCGATGACAGTGATCAGACCGGTATAAGCCGGTGCGCCTTTGCGGATATCCGCATCACCCGGCACATAATCGAAGAACAGCCATTCATGTGCGTCTGTCGGAACGATACCTTTTGCCCGGATAATGGATTCCGGCAGTTTTGTCAGGGCAGCGCGCAGATCTTCCTCGCTGTAGTGATTGATCGTTTCAATACCGACAGAATCAAAGATCTCATCTGCGTCGTGGTCATGATGGTGATGGTGATGATGGTGGTGATGGTGTTCATCACTGCCGATGCGGATCCGGTTTCCTTCACTGAGACCTTCATTTGCGGCTTTCTCATCAATGCGTGCAGCATGGTGGTGATGTTCGTGTTCATCCTCGTCCTCGTCATCATGATCGTGGTGATGGTGGTGCTCATGTTCGTCTTCATCATCGTCGTCATGGTCGTGGTGATGGTGGTGCTCATGCTCATCTTCATCATCGTCATCATGGTTGTGGTGATGATGGTGCTCGTGTTCGTCTTCATCCTCGTCATCATCCAGTTCCGGGAATCCGTCTGTGGATCCTTCCATGGCATCGATGATCGCCTGGGCGCTCAGCTCATCCCACGGTGTCGTGATGATGCGGACAGATTCATTGAGTTCACGGATGATATCGATGTCTTTCTGCAGTTTTTCAGCGTCTACTTCCTGTGTTCTGGAAAGAATGACACATGCGGCAGTCGCGATCTGATCATCAAAGAATTCCTTGAAGTTCTTGTGATATATCGCACATCTCTTTGCGTCTACGACTGTGCTGTAGCTGTTCAGCTCAACCCCGTCGACTGACTTAATGGCTTTCAGGATATCGGACAGCTTTCCGACTCCCGAAGGTTCGATGATGATGTGATCCGGTTCGTATGTTTCGATGACTTTCTGCAGCGCTGCTTCAAAATCACCTTTGAGCGTGCAGCAGATACATCCGCTGTTGATCTCTGTGATCTCGATTCCGGCTTCCTTCAGGAAACCGCCGTCAATACCGATCTCTCCGAATTCATTTTCTACCAGGACGATCTTCTGTCCGGCATATACTTCTTTAATCAGTTTTTGGATCAGTGTCGTTTTCCCGGCACCCAGAAATCCTGAAATAACATCTACTTTTGACATATTTGTACCTTCTTTCACTTCGGTATTCATTATACTCCAATCCGATGTTTTACAAAGAAAAATGCTTTGAAGGAAAATGAAGCCCTTTAGCATGTATAATTGGACAAAACAGGGGGGCTTATGAATACTGTCACGAAAAAAGAGTTTATCGGCTTCAGTCTGCTGGACGCGCTGTTCTGGGGATATTTTGCGGCCTTTGCGGGTTATATCACCAGCTATATGCTTGCCTCCGGTATGAGCAGTTCCATGCTGAGCATCGTGCTCGCGGTATATATGCTGATGGCATTCTGCGGGGCGTTTTTCTGGGGCGGGCTGTGTGACCGTCTCGGGACAAACAAAAAAGTATTTATTCCGGAATTCACCGGTGTCGTACTGATCTCCGCAGCCATTTATTTTATGGCATCCAGAAATATTTGGATCACAGCTTTCCTGTATCCTTTTCTCGGATTTCTGATGGCGCCGCTGGGATCCAACCTGGACGGGTGGATGCTCAGGGCATTTCATAACGACGCGAATACTTACGGACGTTCAAGATCGCTTGGTTCCGTAGGCTACGCGGTCGTAATGCTGATTGCCGGTCAGCTGATCAATATATTCGGATATAAAGTAATTATCTTCTCATCCATGGTGATCGCGGCGTGCCTTCTCGCGCTTGCTTTCAGCATGCGGGAAGAAGCATTTGTCTCCGCAAAAAAGAAATCAGAAGGGAAGAAGCCGAATATTAAAGACCTTCTGAAAGTGAAGCCTTATATGTTTATGATCATTGTCCTGTTTGTGACAGGCATTTCCATTTCTCCCGTGAACAATCTGAAGATCGTATTCATGGAATCGGTAGGGGGAGATGTCAGCTCACTTGGACTGGATGCATTTATCGGTGTCATGATCCAGGCCGTATTCATTTTTATATCCGGCCGACTCAGGTCCATTCCGCCGTATATCCGTCTCCTGTTTTCGGCGGTATGTACAATGATTACACTGATTATGACATTCCTGGCTGTCAATCCGTTTATAATCATGGCCGGAACGATCATGAGTAATATCAGCTACGGCGTGATCCTGCCGACCAGCAGGCAGATCACGGAAAAGAGCGTTGCGCCGGAACAGAAAAATACCGCCTTCAGTATATCTGATGCGGTATTCGGCAGTTTTGCCGGTGTATTCGCATTGTCTTACAGCGGTATTCTGATGGATGCTTTCGGTGCGCGTTCCGTAGCGCTTCTCGGTATCTGCCTGATGATCATCCCGGTCGTTATGACAGGCACTGCGATCTACCAGGCAAATAAAGAACTGTTCCGTGGGTTGTTTCAGAGAAGGAAAGCCTAGATCATCTGATAGACTGTTTTCCGGCAGGCAAACCAGAGCAGGGAACCGTCTTCGACCGGCTCGCTTGTTTCCAGCCTGAGCGGGGTAAAGCCAAGCCTGCGTACGATCTCCGCATTCAGAAGACGCGCCGGTTCATCACGCATGCTGTAGATATACGGCCGGTCGGTCTTGTCTTCTCCGTAGCAAGCCACATCAGGATCCAGTGACATTGCTGTATAAAGCGTGACGGATCCGTAGATGTCACTGAGAAATCTGTCAAGCTGTTCGCTGCAGGAACGGAATAATCCTCTCCGCCGGACAGCTTTTGTCGTATAGGCACTTCCATAAACGCAGATGATCCCGTTATGGATGTGTTTCATTTCTTCGCCGTATAAGGAACGCAGGATATCCGTTTCCCAGAACAGCCAGTCGCTTTCATTCTCTAAATAATCCTGGACAGCTGTGTTGTCCATGTCACGGGCAGAAAACGTATAGGCGGAAAGATCTGCGCAGAGTTTCATGGAACTGTCATAGGCAAACACGATATTCAGATTGACAGCGTGACTGCCGCCGGCCAGTGTCTCTGCGTTGATCCGTTTCCCGTCTTCCGACAGCCAAGGGAAGCAGACAGTACAGAACGTATAGCTTCCGGCTGTCTCCGTTCGGAAGCGGCATCCGCCGGTCTTCGTCAGGGTCTCCGGGGAGGCGGGAAGAATATCTTCCAGAAAGTCCAGTGTTTTTGTTAAATATGGATTCATGAATGCATTTTAGCACAGAAAAAGGATCCGCATGCAGTAATGCAGCGGATCTTCTTTGTCGTTTGATTACAGCAGTGATCTGCCGCCGTCGATGGTGAAGATCGTTCCGGTCGCATGATCGGAAAAGTCTTCAATGACCGACTTCATATAGCCGGCGATTTCATAATCTTCCGCGATCCATCCGAGGGGGATATTTTTACTGACTGCCTTTGATTTTTCGGGATCCGAAGTCCAGTCGGCGTTCATCGGTGTCTTCACAGCCCCGTAGGAGATCCCGTTTACAGTGATGCCCCGTTCGGCGAATTCCAGTGCTGTTTCCTTCGTCAGCATAGCCAGTCCTGCCTTGGAGGCGTCATAGGCATATTTGTTCTGTCTGGGAACATCGTGATGAACGGAAAGGCAGTTCAGGATCCTGGAACCCGGTTCCATGACTTCCCCGATGATCCGGATGCAGTTGAATGTGCCGCACAGGTTGGTAAAGATAATATCCCGGAATCTTTCCGGTGACGTATCAAACAGCGGGAAGACATCCTGTCTGGCTGCGTTGTTGATGAGGACATCGATTCTGCCGTATTTTTCCTGAGCAGTTCCTTTCAGGTTTTCAACCTGTTCCGGAGAGGAGATATCAGTCTTCACAAAGATCCCGCCGATCTCAGCGGCTGTCTTTTCACCGTCCGGATCCACGTCAGCGATGATAACATGTGCACCGGATTCCGCCAGAAGCCGCGCGGCGGCTTTGCCGATTCCCTTGGCAGCGCCGGTGATAATAACGATTTTATCTTTCAGTATATATTTGCTCATAAACATTCTCTCTTTTTTGCAATCTTAAATGACAAACAGAAATTATGCAATTACGCAGATGAAATTCACAGTTCCTGAAGGTATGATAAAAGTATCGGTACAGAGGAGTAAGAATCATGGGAAAGGATTATGATGTGATCATTATCGGGGCAGGACCCGGCGGGATATTTGCAGCATATGAGCTGACAAAGCACAGTCAGGATCTCAGGATCGCAGTGTTTGAAAAAGGCAATCCCCTGGCAATGAGAAAATGCCCGATCGATGGCGAAAAAGTTAAATCCTGCATCAGCTGTGAAACCTGTTCGATCATGAGCGGTTTCGGAGGGGCAGGGGCTTTTTCCGACGGCAAATACAATATTACGAATGATTTCGGCGGTACCCTGCATGAATATATCGGCAAGCAGAAAGCAATCGAATTGATGCAGTATGTGGACGAGATCAATCTGCGTTACGGGGGAGAAGGAACGAAGATGTATTCCACGGCGGAAACAAAGTTCAAGAAACTCTGCCTGCAGAATAAACTGCATCTGCTGGATGCTTCGGTCAGACATCTCGGAACCGATATCAACTATATCGTTCTGCAGAACCTGTATGCCGAACTGAAAGAAAAGGCGGATTTTTATTTCCGCACAGAGGTGGAGGAAGTCCGTACATCGGAAGGCCGTTACAGTATATACACCAAAAAAGGTATTTACACGGCGGATACATGTATTGTTTCCGTGGGACGCAGCGGCAGTAAATGGATGGAAGGCGTATGCCGGTCACTGGAACTCCCGGTCCGGTCCAACCGCGTGGATATCGGCGTCAGGGTGGAACTGCCCGCAGTGATCTTCTCTGATCTGACGGATGAACTGTATGAAAGCAAGATCGTATACCGGACAGAGAAATTTGAGGACCAGGTGCGTACTTTCTGTATGAATCCAAACGGTATCGTGGTCAATGAAAACACGAACGGCATCATTACGGTCAACGGACACAGTTATGAAGATCCGTCCATGAAAACAGACAATACGAATTTTGCCCTGCTGGTATCGAAGCGGTTCTCGGAACCGTTCAAGGACAGCAACGGCTATGGTGAAAGTATTGCCAGATTATCCAATATGCTGGGCGGCGGTGTGATCCTGCAGAGATTCGGTGACCTGATCCGCGGACGCCGCAGCAACGCTTCC
>CADBPK010000135.1 GCA_902796465.1 uncultured Erysipelotrichaceae bacterium
AAAAAGAACAGTCATCAGGCTGCTCTGATTTTCACGTGTCACAATCTGCAGAGAATGGCAAAATGGAAATGGAAACATTCTTTTTTTTATTGTCAAATTCCCGAAATATCATGAAATAACCGGGTAATCGGATCACCAGAAATAACAAAAGTGGCAGCTTATGTTTGAAACTGCCACTTTGTCAACAATCTGAATCCGGAACAGGTATCCGGATTTTTTGCTTGCTTTAAGAAAAGCTTTGGTTCAGAAAAGTCATCTGAATGAATTGGATTTACAATGTAAGTTCTTATCTGTTCAGACAATATTTTGATGACAGAAACACGAAAGCCGGCATTTCAAAGCCGGCTTTTCATTCGTTTTATACTTGTTCCCTGAACATACTGTCAAGCAAAGCCAGACCTGTCTGAGTCCGGAAGACATTATCCCGGAATCTGTCAGCGACTTTCCGGTATTTTTTCTGTTCACCCGCATTGGTCAGGAAATCCGCCTCCAGGAGGATCTGGTAATCCATCCCGTCAACACCGTTATAAGTATGATGATGGCCAACGAGATAGCAGATACGCTCCAGCATCCCGCTGTCCATACCGGCATCGCTGTAGAATTCCCTCACAAGCGGCGGTCCGTACTTCTCCTGCAGGTCATGCGGGGAATTACCGTACTCTTTACGGAGTGACGGGCAAGCAATATCATGAACGATTGCGGTAAATTCCAGGATTTGCTGCGTTCTTTCGTCCAGGCCTTCCTGCTTTCCGATCGTTTGTGCATATCCCCAGACCTTCAGAAAATGACAGATATCATACTGGCTTCCCTGACACAGATCAATCATTCTGACGATTGCTTCGCTGACTGTAATCATAACAATACCTTCTTTCGGCAGCAGTCTACTGCGGAAGCTTCATTGTGATATTGGTAAATTCCGCATTTCCTTCTGCGGCAAATAAACCGATATGCGCGCCGTTGATCGAATGACGGATCCTGGAACTGAAAGCTTTTGTATCATCTACATAAAGCACAACGATCTCATTTTCACAGACAAGTGTGACATGATGCGTATCCGTTTTGGAGAAATCAAACTTTGTGAAAGCGACAGGATCAAAGTTTACTAGATCTGAGATCTCATATCCTTCATAATGCAGTTTGCTATTTTTTGCGTCCAAGCAGAGAACCGTATAGATCTCATCATTTTCACTGCCGCCGAAGGCAAAACCAGCCACACCTTCTTCATCCATTTTAACATCGCATTCCAGGAGAACGGTCGCGGGACGTGTGCCCATATCTGCCATTGCGTATTTTTCCCCTTCTGCCGTCAGTGTTACCGTATTGTCTTTGATCTTGGTCTTACCTGCGATTTTAGCTGCCTTAAATGGTTTTTCGGCAGTGAAATAGTTTTTAAATGTATCCGGTGCTTTTACGCCAAGTGAACCATCTTCTTTCTGCACAAGCTGATGATTCAGGACACTTCCTGCCCATTGATAAATTCCTGAATCATCCTCCAGACCTGCACGGCCGAGCCATCCGCAGAGATATACCGCGTCATTCAGCTGTGCTGTCTTAGCAGCGTAGAAAATAAAGCCGTTTCCGTCAAAAATATTGTCAGCCGGTGCCGTAAACGGTCCGTTCGGACTGTCGCCGTAAGCATAATATGTAACACAGTCCCAGCTGTATGTCAGATAGTATTTATCCCCTATCTTGAACAGATCCGGGCATTCCAGCATATACTGCGCAAGCGGACTGTAGATCGGTCCCTGGAATTCCCAGTGCTTCAGGTCATCAGAAGTATACTTAGCGACGACACCGCCCAGCGTTTTTTCACGGGCCGCGATCAGCATCCAGTAGCATTGTTCTTCTTCGGACCAGAATACCTCGGGATCACGGAAATCATCTTTGGAATAATCCTCCGGACTGTAGAATGTGTCTTCCGGAATCTTTACCCAGTTCTCACGATCCGTGCTGGTTGCGTGCATGACGCACTCTTTTCCCTTCCCGCTGCTGCCCGTATCATTATGGCCGGTGTAGAAGAGATGATAAAGTCCTTCTCTGTCCTTCATGACGGAACCGGTGCCGATTGCGGGATCCGGTTCTGACATCAGACCGAAGTTAAGAACCATTCCGTGGTCTTCGTATCCGCAAAGATCTTTGGTTGAGTATTTATAAATGGGGTGATATCCCTGTCCGTTGTGATCGGTATCATACAAATAATAGAGTTCAAGTTCCCCATCATCTGTTACATATGGCATAGTGTCACCGACATAAGCATTTTCAGGTGCCGGATACAAACGATAAGAAACAGCTTCATACGGTTCATCTGGGAGCTTTTTCTCCCCGCTGCAGGAAATCAGCGCAGTTGTCATTCCGGCTGACAAAAGTAAAAGCATTATTTTTTTCATTTGTAATTTCCTCCGTCTGCCTTGCCGGAAGTATGCGGATGATCCGGCCGCAGCATCTTATTAATTTTATTTTACTACGGTCATCTGCTGTATAATATCCCTAAACTAAACAAAAAAATAATATATGAGAGGCTGTATGAAAAAAACGGTTTTATTTATCAATGCATGTGTACGAAAAGACTCCAGAACCAGAAAACTCGCTGAAAAACTGCTGATGAAACTGAATCAGCCGTATGAAGAAGTCTGTCTGAACAAGATCGATTTCCCGAAGACAGATGAAGATTTTCTGAACAGACGTGATCAGCTGATTACAGCGGGTGAAACGGATAATGCCATGTTCAGCCTGGCACGGCAGTTCGCTGATGCTGAGACCATTGTGATCGCCGCTCCCTACTGGGATCTTTCCTTCCCTGCTTCATTAAAGCAGTATTTTGAGCAGATCAATGTGACCGGGATCACCTTCCGTTATACAGAGGAAGGCTTTCCACAGGGTCTCTGCCGGGCAGACAGACTTTTCTATGTTACTACTGCCGGGGGATGCTACGTACCGGAAGAATTCGGTTTCGGATATATAAAAGCACTGGCACAGAACTTCTACGACATTCAGGATATCAGGCTGATCAAAGCGTCAGGACTGGACATCGACGGTGCCGATGTAAATGACATTATGGCTGCGGCGGAGGAAACTCTGGAAAATATGGAACAGACAGCGGAATAATAACCTCACTACAAGTACATACATTTATTCTTTCTGATACACTGAGCTCAATTACGGTAAACAACGGAGGTCGATATGGCATTTTCAGATATAAAAACACAGAAAGAAAAAGAAACATCGCGTGAAAAGACGATCATTAAAACCAGCATTATCGGTATTGCGGCAAATGTTTTCCTGGCTGCTTTCAAAGCCGTGATCGGACTTATGACAAGATCGATCGCTATCGTACTGGATGCTGTAAACAATATTTCCGACGCAGGAAGCTCCCTGATTACGATCATAGGGACAAAGCTTGCCGGGAAAGAACCTGACAAGAAACATCCTTTCGGATACGGGCGTACAGAATACCTGAGCGCCCTGATCATCTCCGTCATTGTACTGTATGCAGGCATTACTTCCTTCACAGAATCCGTCAAACAGATCATCCATCCCGAAACACCGGAATACAATACGGTATCACTGGTCATCGTAGCAGCCGCAGCCATCGTCAAGATTCTTCTCGGGCGTTATGTGAAAGCTGTCGGCACCCGGGTAAACTCCGACTCCCTGATCAATTCCGGACAGGATGCCCTGCTCGATTCGATCATTTCCATCTCTACACTCGCCGCAGCTGTTATCTTTATTGCTTTCCATATTTCACTGGGAGCGTGGCTTGGTGTAATCATTTCCGGCGTGATCATCAAATCCGGCATAGAAATGCTGAAGGAAACGATATCCCGGATCCTGGGGGAAAGCAATGATGCCGAACTGGCCAGAGATATCTATAAAACCGTTGAGAGTATTGAGGATGTACACGGTGCTTACGATCTGGTATTGAATAACTACGGACCGGATAACTGGAATGGTTCCATTCATATTGAAGTGCCGGATACATATTCCGCTGACAGACTTGATCAGCTGATCCGCAATATCACCTTGAAGGTATTAAAGGAACATCATGTCATCCTGACAGCTGTCAGTGTTTATTCTGTCAACACGAAAGATCCGGAGGTCATAGAAACACTGCAGAAAGTCAGGGAGATCGTTTTCTCCCATGAACATGTCAAACAGCTGCATGGTTTCTATCTCCTGAAAGATGAGAAAATCATGCGCTTTGACATCGTGATCAGCTTTGACGCAAAAGACCGCAGAAGTGTATACAAAGAAGTTGTCAGCGACGTAAAAAAAGCATTCCCTGAATACAATCTGCAGGTAGCTATGGATACCGATTTTTCAGAGGAATAGTTCTTAATCGAAAAAGGAGAATAGATGGTACGCTGGTTTAAAATAATCGGAAATCAGTATTTTGGGTTTTGGTTTCCCGGACTCGTTTTATTTGCGGTTCAGGAACTCCCCTACCTTCTTATGCCTTTCATCAATCCCAAAACCAATCCGATCATGCATATGCATGAAACTTCTGCATTACTGGATCTTATGGAAAAAATATCCGGTTCCCTGTGTATCGCATTGATGATCTTTGTTATTCACAAAGACGCAGAATTGTTTTCAGTTTCTTCCGCATGGGAAAAGATATTCTTTGGTCTGACGCTTACCGTGCTGGCCGCAAATTTTACCGGATGGGGACTGTATTACACAGGTCATCAGAGTCTACTTGTCATGATGTTGTTCATAGTCGCAATGCCGCCTCTGTATTACATCACAATCGGACTTTGGAGAAGGAATCTGCCTCTGGCAGTTACCGGCATGATCTTTTTTGCAATACACTTTTCCCATGTACTGCAGAACCTGAAAAGCTGACGCCATATATACAGATCATCCCATATCTAATATGCATCAATTCTTCGTTAATATATAAACACAGGTGAGTTATGAGAAAATACGCATATCTGAAAGAGTCGGTAAAACGCAGCGATACCGGCAGTACATACAAAATCATGCTGTTTCAAACTGATGAAGGATTCTACCTTTTCGAATACTCAAGTCCAGATGCCGTTATGAGTTCAGCAGACCGATGCTATGATGCACTGGAAGATCTGTTTGAAGAATGGAATGATCTGATCGATGACAAAGGTTGGATCGAAATCGAAGATCCCCTTCCGTACTGCCAGCATGACGCATTCCTTCCGGTCCGGGTAAAAGGACGGGATACCGGAAATCCGGAATGGGGACAATATGAAATCCTTCAGGACGGAAAATGGATGCCGTATAAACCTCTCTGACATCGTGAGAACAATATCCCGAATATAATCACAATGAGCCGCGAAGTATGTATGAAAACCGTACTGCTCCGTGGTTTTTATATTGGAATATACCGAGACTGTATTCAGGATACGGTATAATACAAATAATAAAAAATGCGTA
>CADBPK010000136.1 GCA_902796465.1 uncultured Erysipelotrichaceae bacterium
GAAGAACATCTGGGTGGTCAGAAAATCACATCCGGCATCCGCTTTTTCCTTCAGATGATCGATGTCTTCATCCTGATGGGCACATTCAATATGTCCCTCGGGATAGCAGGCACCGCCGATGCAGAGATCGGAATGCGCACGGATGTCGCGGATCAGGTCGCTTGCGTATGTATAGTCATGCACGATCCTGCCGTCTGCGGGCAGATCGCCGCGCAGGGCCATGATATTTTCAATGCCGTTTTTCTGCAGCTCATCCAGAACATGATGCACATGTTCCTTCGTCGAAGAGACGCAGGTCAGGTGGGGCAGGATGGTGATGCCGTATTTTCTTTTGATGGAAGAGGCGATCTCCATGGTCAGACGGGAATTACTCCCGCCGGCGCCGTATGTAACGCTCATGAAATCGGGATTCAGAGCTGCTATTTTTTCGGCTGCTTCAAGGACGGTTTCCATACCGTCCGTTTTCTTGGGCGGGAATACTTCAAAGGAAAGCGTGATGTCTTTTGTCTTAAGGATTTCACTGATCTTCATGGCAGTCACCTCGTTTGTAAAATTGTACTACAGATATCGGCAATATCATTCAAATTTATGCCTTATGTGGAATCTGACCCGGCGGTCTGCTATCATATTGGATATACATCCGGAAATATAGCCGCAGGTGTGATGAGGGAACGGAAGTTCTTTGGTCATCATGAAAAGGGAAACAGGTGAAAGGCCTGTACGAACTCGTCACTGTGAAAAGGGAGAAGTGCACTGATATGCCACTGGGAAACCGGGAAGGCTGTGTGCTTTGAGGATCTTCAAGTCAGGAGACCTGCCTGCTGCTGTGCGATAGCCACGAGATCCTGGCTGCACGTTTTGTTTTTTATTTTCTTTTCGTGCGGGCAGGCGGATGTTTTACGGAGGGAAAATATGAAAAACAAAAAAACACTCTATGCGCTGATCGGCCTAGTTGCGGCTGCCGTGATCTTCTTCTTTGTCTATAAGCAGCTTGCGCCGAAACCGGCCGCGGGCACAAAAGCCTATACGCTGGAAGTTGTCGACGCAGACGGGGAGATCAAGGCGTACGGCGGAAAAACGGACGCGGAATACCTGATCAACCTGATGGATGAAGTCGCTGAAAAAACGGATTTCTCCTATGAGAAGGAAGATGGTGAATACGGCGCGTATATCACAACTGTCAACGGACTGAAGGCGGACTATAATACAGACGGTGCCTACTGGGCGATCTTTGTCAACGGCGAATACGGCCAGTACGGCGCGGATCAGCAGCCTGTAGCGGATGGTGATATCTTCAGGCTTGCATATTCCAAATAAGGAAAGAGGAAGAAAGTGAGATCAGACACAAGAACACTCGTGCTGCTGGCTGTCGAGACGGCTGTTCTGGAGGTGGCAAAACGGGCACTGGATTTTCTGCCCAATGTCGAACTGATCACCTTTCTTTTTATTGTTTTCACCCTGAAGACTGGCGTTAAAAAAACACTGATCGTATCGCTGATCTTTTCATTCATTGAGATGATGATCTTCGGGATCGGCACATGGACCATGGTTTATTTCTATATCTGGCCCATACTGATCCTGGCAGTTCATTTCCTGCCGGAGAACTCAGGCAGGCTGACTTATGCAGTAACTGCAGGAGCGTTCGGACTTTTCTTCGGCATGCTGTGCGCGCCGGTGACGTTCGTGATCGGGGGATGGCAGGCAGCTGCCGCATGGTGGGTCGCCGGTATTCCTTATGACCTGATCCACTGTGTGTCCAATTTTCTTGTCTGCTTCCTGCTCTTTGGCCCGGTCATGAAAGCGATGGAGTACATCGCGTTCTGAAGCGAAAGTCAAAGATGTATGATTGACGCTCAAACAAAAGCGGTGATATGATTTCCGATATGACAGAAAGGCGGAATGCTCAATGGTGAAGGTTGCGAAATTCGGAGGATCATCCCTTGCGGACGGCGAAAGGATCCGTCACGCCTGTGAACTGGTGCGCAGTGATCCCGACCGCCGCTTTATGGTTGTCTCC
The DNA here is from genome assembly GCA_902796465.1 of uncultured Erysipelotrichaceae bacterium. Taxonomy (GTDB): domain Bacteria; phylum Bacillota_I; class Bacilli_A; order Erysipelotrichales; family Erysipelotrichaceae; genus Bulleidia. The sequence continues at coordinate 2,018 of CADBPK010000136.1, forward strand.
GCGCCGGGCAAGAGGGGAAATGATGATGAGAAGATCACAGATCTGCTTTATCATTTGTCGGAACAGAAGGAATCAGGCGCTGATTATTCCGGTACACTGAAACGGATTTCGAACCGGTTTGAAAGCATCGTTCAGGATCTCGGCATCACTTTTGACCTGGACAGGGAATTTGATCTGATCAGGGACCGGCTGAAAGACGCTTCTGCCGCCTGGATCGTAAGCCGCGGGGAATATCTGTGCGGAAAGATCACGGCAGCTTTTCTTGACTGGCCGTTTGTGGATGCGGCGCATCTGATCCGTTTCCGTCCTGACGGCTCACTGGAAGAATCACTGACATACGCCAACGCGCGCAGGGTGCTGGAAGATTATGAATGCGCGGTAATACCCGGCTTTTACGGCAGCGGTCCCAACGGGAAGATCATGGTATTCACTAGAGGCGGTTCCGATGTGACAGGATCGATCATAGCCCGGGCAGTGGATGCGGACCTCTATGAAAACTGGACCGACGTATCCGGGATCATGAGTGCCGACCCGAGGATCATCGATGATCCTCGGCAGATCCGCTGGATCAGCTACAGGGAACTGCGGGAGCTTTCCTATATGGGCGCTTCCGTCCTGCATGAAGACGCGGTGTTCCCGCTGAAAACTACAGGCATCCCGAGCCGGGTCTGCAATACGATGGATCCGGAAAACGAAGGCACGCACATCGTCGGAAAGTACCCGGTAGACCTTGTCAATCACCCGGTCACCGGCATTGCGGGAAAATGCGGTTTTTCCAACCTGCAGATCGAGATGGCCATGATGAACAGCCAGGTCGGCTTCGGCGCCAGGATCCTGGAGATCATCGCAAAGCATGGCATTTCCTATGAGCATACCCCGACATCGATCGACATCATGTCCGTCATAGCGGACACACCGTCCATGATGCAGCACCGCAATGAGATCCTGCAGGAGATCGACAGAGAATATCATCCGGACAGAATGTTCATACAGGACGGCATGGCACTGGTTGCGGTCGTCGGTGAAGGTATCTCAACCAATGTCGGTGTAGCTGCCAAAGTCCTTGCCAGCATCGCGGAGGCAGGCATCAACGTACGCATGATCGATGCCGGATGCAGCGAGCTCAACATCATCATCGGCGTCAATGAAAGCGACTATGAAAAAACGATCCGCGCGCTGTATGAAGGATTATATGAATATCTGTAAAAAAGAGGTCAGTCTGAACTGACCTCTTCTGATAAAGCGAAGTATTTTTCAAGAAACATTTTATGACCGGCAGTGACGGCGATGTATTCCAGCATCTCCTCATCTTCGGTCAGTTTTTTATTGTCCGCAAACAAGGCTTTTCCCGGCCCGATCTCCGCCAGGACATGCAGGAGGATGGTGCGGAAGTAATTATAGGAATTTTCAAATGATTCCGCATTTGCCTCCCGGGAGAGAAGGGTGCGGATATGATCCAGGGAAAGAACGGTCTTGGCGATCGAGATGAAGATGAATTGAGCAATCTGATCCCGCGTATAAGTCTTTTTGTTGAGACGTTTTACGAGTTTCTGTTTGACGGAGTTTGTGATCATGGAAGGCGTAACGGTGAAATCCGGGAACTTGGAAAAATAGGAATTCAGATATTTCGTGACCTGATCCAGATACAATCCCACATCAGGGATTTCATGATAGGCAGGCAGCGTAAATTCCTGCATGGCGCTGTGAATTTCTTTTCTGATCATAACTCCATAATAAAAGGTTATAAGATATTCGTCAATAATATCATCAATATCTCTTGACAGGTTAATCAAAAACCGATATATTCCTGGTAGAGGTTATTCAATAACCGTTAAGGAGGTATTGATATGACTGTTATCCATCCGCAGATCCTGCAGGAAAGTAAACTCATCCCATTCCGGGTAAAAGACCCGGTCAGTGCCGGAACACATTTTTTCGGTGCGCTCGCTTCCGTGTTCCTTACACCGGTGCTGCTGATGAAGGCATCTGCCTCCGGCTGCGGTTTTACCACGCAGCTGGGATTCGCGGTATATATGCTGTCAATGACGCTCCTTTATTCAGCCAGCGCTTCTTATCATTCGTTTGAACTCGGCTCACCGAGAGGGAACAGGATCCTGAAGAAGATCGATCATCTGAGTATATTCATCCTGATCGCAGGTTCCTATACACCGGTCTGTCTCAGTGTGCTTCCGCCGCAGACAGGTATGAAACTGCTTGCCGGTGTCTGGGGCTTCGCGGCTGCCGGCATCCTGTTCAAACTCTTCTGGGTTACATGTCCGCGCTGGGTATCAAGTATTATCTATACTTTGATGGGATGGATGTGTCTCTTATGTCTGCCGGATCTGATCCGTCTGCTTCCGCATGCGGCGTTCATGTGGCTGCTGGCAGGAGGGATCATGTATTCCGTCGGCGCTGTGATCTATGCGCTGAAAACCAGTTACTTCCGGAATCCTTATTTCGGTACGCATGAACTGTTCCACTGCTTTGTTCTGGCCGGTAGTTTCTGCCATTTTATCTTCATGTTCCGTTATCTCACTGTCATGTGCTGAATATTCCATTTCAAAAAAAACCGTGTCATACTATAGAAAAGTATGACATTTTTTAATGAAAGGAATCATTATGCGTTTTGTGGATCTGATTGAAAAAAAAGCTGACGGCGGCGTGCTGTCACGTGAAGAAATCAAAGCCATGATTACGGGTTATGTAAACGGGGACATACCTGACTACCAGATGAGTGCCATGATGATGGCGATAAGGCTGAACGGAATGAGTGCGGAGGAGACAGCGGACCTGACGCTTGCGATGATGCATTCAGGTGATGTTGTCGATCTCAGCGACCTGCCGGGCGTCAAACTGGACAAGCACAGCACCGGCGGTGTAGGCGATACGACGACTTTGGTCATCGTCCCGCTGGTAGCCGCCTGCGGCGGCACAGTTGCCAAGATGAGCGGCAGGGGACTCGGACATACAGGCGGGACTCTGGATAAACTGGAATCCATTCCCGGCACATGTATCGAGCAGCCGATGGAAGTCTTCAAGGATATCGTCCGGAAAAACGGGGCGGCCGTGATCGGGCAGAGTGCGAACCTGGTGCCGGCTGACAAGATGATGTACGCGCTGCGGGATGTGACCGGAACAGTCCGCAGCATACCCCTGATCGCATCAAGCATCATGTCCAAAAAACTCGCTTCCGGCGCGGATGTGATCGTACTGGATATCAAAACAGGAACCGGGGCTTTCATGCGGACGGAAAAGGAAGCATTTGAACTTGCCCATACCATGGTGGATATCGGGACACATCTGGACAGAAAGGTCTGCGCCATCGTTACCGATATGGACCAGCCTCTCGGCATGGCTGTCGGCAATGCCCTGGAAGTGCGTGAAGCCGTACAGCTGCTGAGCGGCATGATCCCGGAAACGGATCCGCTGTACGAAGTATGCATGGTGCTGGCTGTCAGGATGCTGGTGCTCGGCGGACTCGCCGCAGACAGCGAAGAAGCGGAAAACATGCTGAAACGTGCTATCGATAACGGCAGCGGACTGGAAAAGCTCAGAAATATGATTGCCCTGCAGGGCGGGGACGCATCCTATATTGACCCGGTCCGGATCGATGAACTCTGCAGCGTCCGGAAACTGGTCGAACTGCCTGCCCGCCGTTCCGGCTATATTTCCGGCATGAACGCGGAAGGAATCGGCAATGCGGCCCAGAAACTCGGCGCCGGCAGGGCTACGAAAGACGATATTATCGATCCGGCTGTCGGTCTCATCATGCGTGTCCGTCTGGGAGACAAGATTGAGGAAGGGGATTCCATCTGCACATTGTATGTCAATGATGACAGCAATCTTCCGGAGATCATGGAACAGCTTTATGATGCTGTGCGGATCACGGAAGAGCCGGCTGATACCAGGCCTATGGTCCTCGCCGTCATCTGAGCATAAAAAAAGACGCCGAAGCGTCACAAAGGTGTGCCATGCACACCTTTTTCAGTTTCCGTTCAGGACGTTTGCGATCAGGCGTGCTTCATCGATATCCAGCCAACAGATATTCCCGTCATGATCTTTTTTCATGACGATGGCAACACCTTTCGCGTTCTTGTCAATATCGGAAAGAAGCGTCAGCTTATCGTCAAAACGCGGGGAAGTGACTTCGACGGTGTTGTAAACAAATCCGTATTTTTCACCCAGCTGCGGGAAGGGGACGTATTTCAGGACTCTTCTGGTTCCGTAGTTATCATCATTCTCTTCACGCAGGACTTTATTGGTCTCATAGAATACTTCATCCATGACATAGGCTGATGTCCTGGCCTGGTCGACCATGCCGCGCTGACCTTTTACATAATATGTACGCAGTACAAGATGCCCGTGGAAAACAACAGCAGGTTTGCTGCCGTAAACGGCAACTGTGCTGACTGTATGATGAAAATATTTGTATGGGTGAATGATTTCCGTCTTCAGCATGCCTCTTCTGCGCTCCTTACTAAAGTACTGTATATTGATTTAAGGTTTTTCGCAAGTAAGGCAGACTGAAAATGAAGTGATATAATCATGTCATGAAGATACAGATACTCCATTTGCTGGAAGGCGCAAAACAAGCCGAAGGACTGACGGTCATCATCGATGTATTCAGGGCATTTTCCGCCGAGTGCTACATGTACGGTCAGAATGCCCGCAAAGTGATCCTTGCCGGGAAAGTGGACGAAGCTTTCCGGCTGGCGGAAGAGATTCCTGA
>CADBPK010000137.1 GCA_902796465.1 uncultured Erysipelotrichaceae bacterium
AAGAGGAGAACGCCTGCGCGCCTGCCCATTCATTCTGCATGATGCCGAGGAAGTTGACCATCTGGTTGCACAGTGTGGAAAGATGTTTTGCCGGGGAGGAAGTGATCTTGCCCGGAACGCCGCCCAGACCTTCCTGAATCAGCTGCTTCAGGCTCCAGCCTGCACAGTATCCTGTCAGCATGCTTAAATCATGGAGATGGATGGCTGCGCTGCGGTGTGCGTTGGCAATTTCATCATCATATACTTCACTCAGCCAGTAGTTGGCTGTGATCGCGCCGGAGTTGGACAGGATCAGACCGCCTACGGAATATGTGACAGTTGAATTTTCCTTGACTCTCCAGTCATTGATCTTCAGATAGTTATCCACCAGATCCTTGTAGTTCAGCAGTGTGGAATTGATATTACGTACCTTTTCACGCTGTCTGCGGTAAAGGATATAAGCTTTCGCAACATCGGAATAGCCGCATTCAGACAGGACCTTTTCAACACTGTCCTGAATATCTTCAACCGAAATACGGTTATCCTTGATCTTACTTTCAAAATCGGCTGTAACACGCAGCGCGATCAGATCGATTACGCTCACATGGTACTGCTTGTCAAGCGCCGCAAATGCTTTTGTGATCGCGGCTGAGATTTTGCTGATATTGAAATCAACAATTTTTCCGTCTCTTTTAATTACCTGATACATACTGTTCCCTTTCTGTTTCTCCCCTTTTTAACGCAGATTTCCCTGCGTATAAAATGTTCCGTGCAAACCGGTTCCACGAAACATCTCTTTTTTTATTCGGAAGTTTTTCTTCCGGCTTTATCACACCGTGATCCGGAAGCGTATTAAAACTTACACAAAGTACTTTAGCACTCCGTAAAACGAATTTCAACAAGAATAACCGAAATATAATTGGATTTCCAACTATTTTGTGAATGAAACAATTTTCTTTTCATTTTCTGTTTCAAAAAGGGACATATTTTACAATATATCCCCATTGTATCTTCTGTTATTAAATCATTATGAAGGCCGATTCATTCCTGTTCAGACAATATTATCCTGACTTCCTTTAGACTGAGATCAAGTAACTCAGAGATCTCTTCTGTGGTTTTTCCTTTATTATACAGGCAATGGATCAGCCTTTTTCTTTCTTCTTCTATACCTTCCTGTTTCGCGATCTCCTTCTCAGAACGGATGTGGAGCTCCTCATCATATTCGTACAGGCTCATGTCTATGACCTCCTCACGATTCGCAAGCATGTACGGCCGGATCTCAAATCCTTCCGGCATCTCTTCCAGGGCCCTCATCACCGCACTCTCCGGTGCACTCGTCCTGCAGTATTCCCGTATACGCTCGATAAACCATTCATATTCATACAACGGTCTGCAGATACCCAGCTCCTTACCTTCCTCACATCCCACGATGTTGTGCACCCTGATCTTCAGCTCCAGCATCGGTTCTCTTTCTTCCGTATGATACAGATCACTCAGCTTCAGATATTCCGGGCTCTCTCCCGTACCGTTATAGATAATATAGAACCTCGGCACCGGAATTTCAATTGCCCGCGAGGAATACCAGTTCACCTGCTTCATCGACCTCCAGCGGTTGTATACTCCCGCCGCATACGTAAGCATTCTCAGGGGCATATTCGGGGCTTTTGTGCTCTGGTGTTCATAGAACGAAAGATTCCACTGGTTGACCAGGATGGATACATCATTCCGCATATGCATATATACCGCATTCTCCAGGGTATAGAATTCAAGGTCGTCGGTATTGGTGTAATGTGTGCCTTCCAATGTGTTGTACAGGGAAAGAGCCCATTCCTTATGGTCGGGGCTGCCGAAGATATATTTGAAGAGTCTGTCCCGGATATCCCTGCGGAAGGAAGGCAGGGGCTCGAAGATCATCCTTTCATTCTTTTCTTTTACCGTACCGGTCATGATTCCGAATTCATCATAGACCGCAAAGCCTTCATCTTTCTTCATCTGATCTGACATAGCATTTCCTCCTGCTTTCTTTATTTGCAGGAAAAAATAATTATTAATTATTTTCAAACAAAAATCCCGCTCATATGCGGGATCTATGTTATCTTCGCAAAACTCCGGTTCTACTCAACACCGCGGATCGCTGAATCCGGGACATATTTTTTCATAATGGAAAGATATTGTTCCAGACTTTCTTTGGAAGGCGCGTGCAGATTGCCGAAAGGAACGGAATCCCTGTCCGTAAAGCTCTGCAGGAAATACCGTTTCGCACCCCGGATCATCTTTCCCATCTCCTCAAAATCCGCTGCTTCATGGAATTCTTCCACGACGGTCGTGCGGAATTCATAATCGATTCCGGATTCCATCAACAGATTTATGCTTGTCCGGATTGTATCCATATCCACGGATTCCACGCCGCAGGTCACGGCATACTTTTCGGGACTGTTCTTGATGTCCATTGCCGCATAGTCGATCAGCTTTTCATCCAGTATCTGTTTCAGCAGCTGGGGGTGATATCCGTTCGTATCCAGTTTCACCATGAAGCCAAGCTCCCGGATCTTTTTTACCAGTTCCGGCAGATCCTTATATAAACAAGGTTCTCCCCCGGTAATGGCCACGCCGTCCAGAAGTCCCTGTCTCTTCTTCAGGAACGAAAGGAACTCCTCTTCTTCCATAACCGGTTTTGCTGTACCGTCTGCCAGTTCGAAATTATGGCAGTACGGGCAGCGGAAGTCACAGCCGCCCAGAAATACCGTACATGCGACATGTCCCGGAAAATCCAGCAGCGTCATTTTCTGCAGTCCGTATATTTTCATCTCTGTATTACCTCTGTTATATTGCCCCAAGAATATGCATGTTCCGGATCTCTGCATCATCGATCCCGTCGTTGACGGAATACGCATGCTTTTCCAGATCACCGCATATTGCTTTTGTCAGGCCTTGTTCAGCCAGTTCATCGATCACATCGGAAGCGATATCTTCGATCGCCCTGTATTTTTCTTCCGCGTTTGCGTCATTGTCCGAAGTGATCAGATACTCCATCACTTCCGCATCCAGCGAGAGCCGTTCCAGCTGACGCAGTGCCCGGAAGCTCCATTTATAATACGGCTGATATACCCCGTTGAGAAGGAATATCACCGCCATCGTGCTTTTGACAAATTCAAATACCGCCATCTGCGCCGCAGCCGTTTCCCCGTGCTGCAGACAGCGCTGATAGTTGTACTGTCCTGCCTGCGCCATCAGGAGAAGCTGTCCGGCAAGCTTTTTCCGGCGGATATTTTCCGGGAAATAATGCAGTCCTTCCCGGATGCGCGTCACTTCCCCGTACGGGTCTGTGAATATCTTTCCGTTGACCGCTTCCGCCAGTGACTGTTCCGGTGTTTCCAGCCATTGTCCGATTGTAAGGATACCGTCTTTTGTGCCGGTCTTTTCCAGAAAGAAGTCTTCCGTACGGATCACGCCGTGTCTCGCACCCCCTGCCGGAGCCATCAGGGAACGCTTCAGTCCCATGAATTCCTTCGGCAGTTTCGCATACGCCCTTTCCAGCAGGAAGGCTGTTCTTCTGTCGATCACGTCCTCACCGGGCAGGAAGATAATAAACCCGGGTTCATAGTCGTGATCCTGCGATACCGCATCATCATACCCGAAACACTCGGAACCGCTGCCGCAGATCCCGCATGCCAGATACGGCAGGATTTCCGGAAACTGCTCCTCCAGCATCGGCTTTCCGTACGTTTCATAATACTTTTCGGACAGTTCAATCCCGTTCATAGATCGCCTCTGCCCGTTTCTTCAGCTCATCCGCCGCCATGAAATATCCGTAATACGAGAAGGAAGGCGCGCATTTCTCACATACGAACGCATAATAGCCGTCTCGTTTCACATCCGGATCATTGAGCAGGTCATACGCCTTGTCCACCAGCTCATAGATCTTCTTTTCTCCTTCTTCCGGTCCGTATTCCGCTTCTGTCAGGTCCGCCATATTCAGACATGTGATCGCCTGTTCCAGGACACCGCCTTCCAGCTGTCCCATGACCGCATATGCCTTCTCATACAGGTCATACGCTTCCGGAAACCTGTTCAGCGCCGTATAAGTCAGCGCCATATTGTTGTACAGCCCGCCGAGCAGGTCAGGTCTGGTGTTCCCGCTGCTTTCGTATACGGGCTTTGCTTTTTCAAACAAGGCAATTGCTTTCTCATATTCCCCGAATGCATGATACGCCGTCGCCGCGTTGGTATAGGTCGTACCGGCGCTGATCGTACCGTCAAAATCCATGACAGATACGAGACGGAGCGCTTCTTCGATATTCGCAAAGGCGTTCTCCTTTTCACCTGTCTTGCGGTAATGGCCGATCATCTCATTCCGGATCATCAGCTGCCCGCGCAGATCCTGTCCGAGCTTCGCTTCTTCCAGCCAGTATTTCAGATGACGTTCCGCTCCCGCATAATCCCTGCGGCTCATGTACTCATCCATCTTTTCGATGATGCGTCTCTGCGGCACCGGTCTGACTTCCGGTGTAACGCCGTATGGTTCTTCACAGAGCGGGCATGCCGGCTCTATGTAATCTTCTTTTTTCAGTTCATTGGTCTGATTCATATTCTTTATTTCCGATCTTTTGTTACTATAATGCATTCCCGGAGTTTTGCCAACGTCTCTGCAGAAAAGCCGCGCATCCTGCGGCTTTTATTCTGTTCAGCGGATATCGTCGTATGTGACCAGCTCGACATCGTTGGCTTCGAGCCATTCCTTCATAGCCGGATCACACAGCATCACGACTTCCTTCGTGCGGTTGACCGTGAGGGAAGAGTGATTCAGCAGATAATCGTCCAGATATCCCGGATGGAAAACAGCCACATTCGGCATATCTTCCCGGGCATGGTTCAATATGCCTTCCTTCAGGCATTCATAGGCATCATAATCCGGAAGCACGGAACCCATCGGCAGGATCAGCACCGGTTTGCCGTTGAATGTTGTCGGTTTCCCGTCAAAACGGGCAGGCTGGTACGGCAGGCCATACTTTTCCGCAACGATCTCCAGTGCTTCTGACAGATTCCTGCTGATGACAGCGTGTGCTTCAAAATACCCCGGTTCCTTTCCGGTTAGTTCTTTGAATCTCTGATACTGCGCTTCGATCTCGATCACTGCTTCTTCCGTCTTGACAAATTCCTCCCCGGCGGAGAATGCCTGCCGGTAATCCCGGCTGGATCTGAACTCGCCGTTTGCCTGCAGTAAGGACGGGATCAATGCCGGATCCGCGCACGGCCTGCCGAGACAGACATTCGTATGCTGGCCGAGGCAGACATCTTCTCCTTCCAGCAGACGGATGCCATGTTCCGCGTAAGGCATGTTAGGCATGACGCCCGCGCTTCTGACAAGACCGTCTTTTACGGATTTCATGATACCGTAATTGACCGCTTCGCTGTAGCCGATATCATCAGCCCTGATAACCAGTTTTTTCATATCTGTTTCCTTTCTCAGTAATGACAAAGTGTGATGTTGTGTTCTTCTATATACCGTATGACTTCCGGATCACAGAGTATATCCAGTTCTTTTACCCGCTCAAAAGCATAGCTGCTTCTGCGGTACAGTTCCATATCGATCCATCCCGGATGACACATCAGTTCAATGTCTTCCCCGGCATGTTCCTCCAGGAGATGTATCAGGAAGTCTTTTTTTATCGTATCTCTGTAAAAACCTTGTACAAACTTATAAGATCCGTGCCCACGCAGTTCCAGGCCGTATTCCTCTGCCAGCCGCAGTGCTGTCTGCAGCGCTTCCGGGGTCGCTTCATGCGCATGGTGATGTGAATCCAGATGTGTCGGCAGATGGCCGGCCACCCTGACAAAATGCTCAATCTGCGCTTTCCATTCCGCATAGACCTCGTCATAATCCGGATTTTTTGTAAATACCGTACCGCTGCCTTTATAGAATTCTCCGGTTTCCGGATCTGTCAGCGTTTTATTCACCGTCAGCGGTTTTCCCAGCGTCAGCGTCATATGGCAGCCGATGCCGAGACCGGGATACTGTTCTTCTGCCGTCTTCACTGCCCACTCAAAATAAGGGGAATTGGTCAGGGCTGTCGTGGAACGGAGAATGCCTTCCGCATAAGCCTGGAAGATGCCGTATGTATTGCCTCTTGTATAGCCGAGGTCGTCGCCGTTGACTACAAGCTTCATATATCCTCCTTATTTAAAGCGCAGCTTCATCGGTCTGTAATGGGACTGATCCTGTTCAAAGCCGAGTTTCTGATAAAGGCTGTACCCGTCTTCCGTCGCCTTCAGTTCCAGCAGGCAGAGATCCATGTTTTCCGCATCCCGGACCAGCGCTTCCATGACCCGGCGGGCCAGACCTTTGCCGCGGTATTCCGGTTTTGTATAGACATTCAGGATCGTCCCTGTCCATCCATTGGGAAAGGAGGGACTTGCCGGTTTTTCACTTACCAGCAGAAAAGCAGTCGAAAGGATCACTTCATTTTCCTTTGCCGCATAACAAAAGATTTTTTGATTCAATACTCTCTCAAAGTACTCCTTCAGCCTGGTCCTGTATTGATCCGCTTCCTGCCCGCTCATCTCACCGAGATCTTCCTGCAGGTAGGCAATGCGCATTTCCGCAAGACCTTCAATATCTTTCGTGCCTGCTTTTATGATTTCTGTATTCATCGGTTATCCTCTGTGATGATCATAACACAACTGTATATCAGGGACCGCAAAAAGAAAATCACCTTAAATGGTGATTATCTTATACCTTTTACATTCAGTCGGTTCATCGCTTTCTGCAGAGCGAGTTCAGCCCGTTTGATATCAACGTTCGGATCGGCGGAATTCAGTCGTCTTTCCGCTCTTTCCTTTGCTTTCTTCGCACGGAATTCATCGATATCCATACTGTTTTCGATCGCGTCTGTCAGGATCTCCGCCCTGTTGTCACGGAAGTAGAACAATCCGCCTGCCACAGCATAGATCTGACGGACACCGTTTTCTTCCGTTTCCATTTTGCCGATATCCAGCATCGTCACTACCGGCACGTGATTGGACAGGATGCCTCTCGCTCCCTCGATCGTCCGTATATTGATGATCGGCGTATCCAGTTCTTTATATACACCTTCCGGTGTAATTATCCGGCAGTGAATCATTACTGTAAACTCTCAGCTTTCTTCACAACGTCTTCGATCGTTCCGACGCTCATGAATGCCTGTTCCGGCAGATCGTCGTATTTTCCTTCCAGAATTTCCTTAAAAGAACGTACTGTATCCTTGACAGGTACGTATACGCCAGGAATTCCGGAGAACTGTTCCGCAACGCTGAACGGCTGGGAAAGGAAATTACGGACACGGCGTGCTCTCGCAACGATCTTCTTGTCATCTTCACCGAGTTCTTCCATACCGAGGATGGCGATGATGTCCTGGAGTTCCTTATATCTCTGCAGGATCTTCTGGACTTCACGCGCCACTTCGTAGTGCTCTTCACCCAGGACAAGCGGGTCCAGGTTACGGGAACCGGATCCCAGCGGATCAACAGCCGGGTAGATACCCAGGGCAGCGATGCTTCTGTCAAGGACGGTCTTTGCGTCCAGGTGTGAGAACGCTGTAGCCGGCGCCGGGTCTGTCAGGTCATCCGCAGGAACGTAGATCGCCTGGACGGAAGTGATGGAACCCTTGTCAGTGGAAGTGATTCTTTCCTGGAGCTGGCCCATTTCCGTAGCCAGTGTCGGCTGGTAGCCTACAGCTGACGGCATACGTCCCAGCAGCGCGGAGACTTCCGAACCTGCCTGGGTAAAACGGAAGATATTGTCTATGAACAATAAAACGTCCTGGTTCTCTTCATCACGGAAGTATTCCGCCATGGTCAGAGCAGATAAAGCAACTCTCATTCTGGCACCCGGGGATTCGTTCATCTGGCCGTATGTCAGTACGGTATTCTTCAGAACGCCGGATTCCTTCATTTCATAATACATGTCATTGCCTTCACGGGTTCTTTCACCGACACCCGCTACGACAGAACGTCCGCCGTGCTCGATCGCGATGTTGTGGATCAGTTCCTGCATCAGGACTGTCTTTCCTACACCGGCACCGCCGAACAGACCGACCTTGCCGCCCTTGGAATACGGGCAGAGCAGGTCAATGACCTTGATGCCGGTTTCCAGGATCTCCGTGGAAGTCTGCTGCTGGGCAAACGTAGGAGCTTCCCTGTGGATCGGCATTTTCTTTTTGGCAACTACTTCTCCCAGTCCGTCGATCGGGTCACCGAGTACGTTGAACATACGTCCGAGCACTTCGTTTCCGACCGGCACCTGGATCGGTGCGCCTGTATCTTCGCATTCCATGCCTCTGACCAGACCGTCTGTCGAGCTCATGGCAATGCATCTGACGATATCGTCGCCGATATGCTGGGCTACTTCAGCCGTCATGCGCTTTGAGTCACCAATATGGATCCAGATTGCGTTTTTAATGGAAGGCAGATGATCCGAATCAAAACGAATGTCAACGACCGGTCCTATAACCTGCACTATTCTTCCTGTCTCACTCATAATCATTACCTTCTTTCTACACAGCGGCGGATCCGCCGACGATTTCTGTGATTTCCTGTGTGATGGCAGCCTGTCTTGCCTTGTTGTATTCCAGCAGCAGATCTGCACTCAGCTCATCCGCGTTGTCACTTGCGGTCTTCATAGCCATACGGCGGGATCCCTGCTCGGCAGTTGTGGATTCCATCCAGTCTGCGTAAGCTACGTTCTGGATCATCATCGGGATCAGATGGTCCAGGATCGTTTTGGCATCCGGTTCAAACAGTGTCTCCGCTTCCAGCTTGTTTTCCTTGACATGTTTCTGAACAGAGCTGATATCACACGGCAGCAGCTGGTCCAGTTCCGGTTTGAATGTCATCGTGTTGACAAACCGTGTATACAGCAGCTGCACCTTGCCTGTCTGTCCCCGCAGATACATTTCCGTCGCGTCCATGACCAGGTCCTTCAGACTCATGAAGTCCGAACGGTCGCTGGAGATGGGCTCTTCATTCAGAATATTGTATCCTGCTTCCCTGAACTGGCGGTACATGGATGTCCCTACCAGGAAAACGGGGTCTCCGGGCTTCAGGTTTTCATTGGCATATTTCATTACGTTGGAATTATAGGAACCGCACAATCCGAGGTCGCTGCAGTAGATGATCGTGATCGTTCCTTCGCCCGGTTTATTTTTGAGGAAGATACTGTCCTCACCGGGATTCTTGGCTACGATCTCATTGACCGTATCCTGCAGTCTCTGGGCGTATTCCCTGTTGCATTCCATTTTATGCCTCTGTTTGAACAGCTTCGCGTTGGCGATCATCTCCATTGCCTTGGTGATCTTCTTCGTGCTGTTTACAGATTTGATGCGGGCTCTCAGAGCCTGCTTCGATTGGCTCATGACTGAACTCCCTTAACCAGCAGGAACTGCTTCAGGGCTTCCTCCATCGCGCTTCTCAGTTCTTTCTGCAGATCGGAATCGATCTCACCTGTTTCGTTGATCTTGTTTACAAGGTCAGCGCGGTTTTCCGTGAAGTAACGATGCATGCCTGCTTCGAATCTCTGGACATCCGCTACTTCAACTTTGTCCAGGAATCCGTTCTTTGCCGCAAACAGAGATAATACCTGCTTTACCATCTCCATCGGTCTGTACTGCGGCTGTTTCAGTAATTCCGTTAATTTCGCGCCGTGTTCGATGATCTTTTTCGTACTTGCGTCAAGATCGGAACCGAACTGGGCAAATGTAAGCATTTCATGGTACTGCGCAAGTTCCAGCTTGAGGGAAGAGGATACTCTCTTCATCGCCTTTGTCTGCGCGTTGGATCCGACACGTGAAACGGAAAGACCGGAATCGACAGACGGCCGGATGCCGCTGGCAAACAGGTCGGTCTGCAGGAAGATCTGCCCGTCCGTAATGGAAATTACATTGGTCGGAATATACGCTGAAATATCGCCTGCCTGTGTTTCGATGATCGGCAGCGCGGTCAGGGAACCGCCTCCCAGTTCATCGGACAGCTTGGCAGCACGTTCCAGCAGCCTGCTGTGGAGATAGAAGACATCACCCGGATACGCTTCACGTCCCGGAGGCCTTCTCAGCAGCAGTGACATGGTTCTGTAGGCAACAGCGTGCTTGGACAGATCGTCATAGATGATCAGGACATCCTTGCCCTGTTCCATCCATTCCTCACCCATCGCGCATCCTGCGTACGGCGCCATATACTGGAGCGGCGCGCTTTCGGACGCGGATGCGTTGACGATCGTTGTATAGTCCATCGCATCATTCTCCCTCAGTTTCTGAACGAGACGGGCAACGGTACTTTCCTTCTGACCGATCGCCACATAGATGCAGTTCACATTCTGTCCCTTCTGATTGATGATCGTATCGATCGCGATCGCCGTCTTGCCGGTTTCACGGTCGCCGATGATCAGCTCACGCTGACCTTTTCCGATCGGGATCATGGAGTCGATGATCTTCAGTCCGGTCATCAGAGGCTGACATACGGATTTTCTTGTCATGACACCAGGCGCTACACGCTCGATCGGACGGGATCTGTCCGTAACGATCTCTCCCTTGTTGTCGATCGGCTGTCCGAGGGCGTTGACGACACGTCCCAGCAAAGCGTCGCCGACAGGAACCTCAACGATACGTTCCGTACGGCGTACTTCATCGCCTTCCTTGATCAGGGTATCATCACCGAGCAGTACGACACCGATATGATCTTCTTCCAGGTTCATGACCATGCCGAATACACCGTGCGGGAATTCCAGGAGCTCGGATGACATTGCTTTGTCAATGCCCTGCACCATTGCGATTCCGTCACCTACGCTGATGACATATCCGACATCATCGGAGTGTATTTTCTGATCATAATTCCTGATTTCTTCCTTGATCAGGGAACTGATCTCTTCCGGTCTTAACTCTCTCATACCCGTCCTCCTTTCAGTAAGGCTTGTTTCAATGAGTCGATCTGACGCTTCGTCGTAATATCGGTCACGGAGTTTCCGACCGTAACCTTAATGCCGGCGATCAGCGACGGGTCGATCACATTTGTCAAAACGATTTCTTTTCCCGTCTTCTTTTCCAATGCCTTACGGATACGTTCCAGATCTTCATTTTTTAATTCTCTTGCGGAGTATACAGTCGCTTCCTGTACACCCAGTTCCATATTCGCCAGCTCGATATACCTCTTCAGTATATCTTTGAGACAGTAGGAGCGGTCCTTGTCTATAAGCAGTTTGAGGAAACGGATCATATCCGCGTCCAAAACATCCCGGAAAGCCCGGTCCACAACGGCTCTTTTTTCATCCCGGGTCACTTTTACTGCCCTGAGAAAGACAATGAAAGACGGATCTTTCTGCAATGCTTTCAGCAGATTCTGCGCCTGCAGCTTTTTCTCTCCTACTGTTCCGTTTTCTTTCGCGAGCTCAAAAAGTCCTCCGCCGTAGCGTTCTGCAACCTCGTTACTCATTAGCGGCAGCTTCCTTTACAAACGCGTCAATCGCTTCGCGGTCCACTGCCTCCGCGCTGCTTTCGCCGATCAGTTTCCCGGCGGCGCTCAGTGCGATCTCAACCATTTCCTTTTTCATGGATTCATACATCGCAGCGCGTTCCGCTTCAATCTGTTCGTGCGCCTTTCTGCGTGCAGCGACAGCTTCACGGTCCGCCTGGGCAAGGATCGCGTCTTTTTCGTCCTTTGCCTGTCTGACTGCGGCGCTGACGATCTCCTCGGATTTCTGAGAAGCTTCGCTCAGCTCTTCCATCGCTTTTTTGCGGTCTTCCATCGCTGCCTGCTTTGCCTGTTCGCTTTCATCCAGATCTGCCTGCATCTTATCTGCCCTGCCGGCGAGATATTTCTGCGTGGCAGGCCACAGCAGTTTGTAGGCGATCATGAACAGGACAAAAGTGCTGAGCAGCTGCACAGCCATTGTCAGAGGATTCGGCACCAATTGATTGTAAACATCAATATCAATCATGGAGCCACCCTTTAATATACGAAGATCAGGATAATGGAAATAAGCAGACCGTAAATCGCAGCTGTTTCAGTCAGAGCGATACCGAGAATCATGTTGGATCTGAGCTGCGGCATCATTTCAGGATTTCTTCCCATTGCTTCGATTGAACGACCGGCGGCGATACCTTCACCGACTCCGGTTCCCATTCCGGCGCATACGGCAAGACCTGCACCGATTGCGATTAAACCACGTGTAATATCCATAATAAAGCTCCTCCTTTTCCAATATTGCTTTATTTTAATTCGTCCGGCACTTCAACGCCGACAAATACCATTGTTAATGTGACAAATACCAGGGTCTGGATGAACCCGGCAAATACATCGAAATATGCATGCAGGACCGGTGCGATGATCGGTGCCATGAAGTTGAACACACTGCCCGAAGCGCCCAGCAGGCCTGCCAGCAGGTTAGACAGACCCTGTGCTCCCGCATAGACGAGGGACATGATGATGCTGCCGCAGAGGATGTTTCCGAAAAGACGGAGGGACATCGAAATAATTGAAGAGAATTTGCCGAGAATGTTGATCGGCAGAAGAATCGGGATCGGCTCCAGGAAACTGTGGAACCAGTTCTTCACGCCGCTGTATTTGAAGGAAGCAATCTGGGTGATCGTCCATGTGATGATCGCCAGCGTGAGCGTGACGCTCCAGTTCGCGGTCGGTGAAGAGATTCCGAATAAACTGATGATATTGGAAATAAAGATATAAACCGATATCGTCAGGATATACGGGGTAAAGATCTGCGCGTTCTTTTCGCCGACATTCTGGGCGACGTCATGATGCAGCTTTTCAATACCGATCAGCACCGGCACGAGGATGCCCTTCGGCTTTTCCAGCGGCTCGGCTTTGTTTATCTTTCCTGTCAGGAATATCATGATACCGCCAAGCAGTATGGTCAGAAATATAATGATAAATATATCAGCCTGGACTTTCATATTAAGCCTCCTTCCCGCTGAAAAGGAACGATTCCGCCACGACCGCGATCTTGATGGACATCAGTCCGGCAGCGGCGAAGAATATATTGAATACATTCCGGTATAGCGCCGACAGCACCAGCACGCCTGCCATGATCGCATAGTTGATCATAAATCCGAAAAACGCCGTTTTCGAAGATGCGTAGTTTGCCTGTATGACGCTGTCACAGTATGCTTCGATCCGTTTGTACATCAGGACTGCACCGAGGGCGCCTAATAAAAAACCGGCCGCAAAACGAAAATCCAGCAGACCAAAACAGGCGCCTGCCAAAACCACGAAGCCGAAAACTTTCCAGTTTCTTTCTGTCATCGCTTCTCCCTGCGTTTCCGTACATGTGTGACGTGTGTTTATTATACTCTATAATTATTTATTTTGGTAATGAACATATCTGTTTATACTTACTGAACATGCAAAAACCGGCCTGAAATGCCGGTTATTCTTCTGATTCCTCCAGACATCCCATCATTTCCAGGATCCTGTTGAGATCCTGTGTATCGGAATAGGAGATCTGAATATTCTGTTTTGTCACAAGCACTCTCGTGGAGAACTTTTCTTCCATGCGTCTTTCCAGATCCTTGATCAGCGGATCCTTGTCCTTCAGACGGATGCGGGTTTTTTTCTTCTGACTGGAATAATCCCTGACGTATTTTTCCACCTCACGTACAGACATGCGGTTGGATTTGACATATTTCGCAGCCTCGTACATCTGGTCTTCGTTCTCCAGTGAGAGCAGCGGTCTGACATGACTCATGGTGAGTTCCTTGTTTACGACCATCTTCTGCACTTCTTCCGGCAGTTTCAGAAGACGCATGATGTTGGCGCAGTATTCCCTGGACTTGCCGACGCGTTCCGCCAGTTTTTCCTGGGTATAGCCGAGTTTCTTCACCAGGGACTCATAAGCTGTCGCTTCTTCGATCGGGTTGAGGTCTTCACGCTGGACGTTTTCCAGAATGGAAATCTCCATCATCTCGTCATCCGTAAAGTCAACCGCAATTGCCGGAACTACGGAAAGTCCTGCGATCTTCGCGGCACGAAGTCTTCGCTCACCGGTGATCAGGTCATATCCGCTGACGCTCTTGCGGACGAGCAGCGGTGTGAAAATACCATGGGTGCGGATGGAATCCGCCAGTTCATTCAGTGCGCCCTTGTCAAATTCCTTACGGGGCTGATAGGGATTGGGACGGATCACATCGACCGGAAGTTCTACTTCCCTTCTGCCCGGTGCACCGTTGGATGCGTTGTTCTGGATATCTTCCAGGAACTGGTCCACATCCTGACCGAATATGGAGTCCAGGCCTCTGCCGCCCAGGCCTCCTTTTTTCTTTTCTGCCATTTAGCGCCTTCCCCTTTCGTTCTGTGTGATAACTTCCTTTACCAGCTGCGCATAGGCTTTTGCGCCTTCCGAGCGGGTATCATATTCAAAGATGGAAGATTCCCGGCTGGGTGCTTCACTCAGTCTGACGTTTCTCGGAATATAGCAGCGGTATACTTTTTCCTTAAAATATTTACGGACTTCCTGCTGTACTTCAACCGAAAGCTTAGTACGTACGTCGAACATGGTGAGCAGGACGCCTTCGATCGAAAGACGCGGATTCCACAGTCTCTGCACCAGACGGATCGTACTGAGCAGCTGTGTCAGTCCTTCCAGAGCAAAGTATTCGCACTGGACCGGGATCATGACCGTATCCGCGGCTGTCAGGGCATTGGTGTTCAGAAGACCGAGCGCCGGCGGGCAGTCGATGATGATGTAGTCATACAGGTCACGTACTTCATCCAGTTTTCTTTTCAGAAGTCTTTCGCGGCCGGTTTCATACTGCGCCATATCCACGTCTGCACCGGAAAGATCGATCGTGCTGGGAATGACATCCAGCGGCGGCATCTGCAGATGGACAGTCGCTTCCGCAGCTGTCGTATCGCTCATCAGGACATCATAGACCGTTTTGTCAAAGCCTTCCTTATAGGCACCGATTCCGTGAGACGCGTTTCCCTGCGGATCAAAATCCACAAGCAGCACCCGTTTGTTAATGTAGGCCAGCCCGGCTGCCAGGTTCATGGCAGTTGTCGTTTTTCCGACACCGCCTTTCTGATTGGCTATCGCAATGATTTTTCCCATACTTACTTCCTATCCTTTCGGCACCCGGATGATCATCTGCAGTTCATCATCCGTTTCTTTGAGGTCCATATCTGCACTGATCCCCATTTTGGTGATCATCTGTACGCATTGTTTTACAGAGTTCACGGCTATCTGCATGTTCCGCGTAAAACCTTTTGTCTTCTGCTTTCTCTTTGTTTTTTTCGGCTTCAGGATCTTTTCGATCTCGTTTTCCGTTTCCCTTACATTCAGGCCTTTCTGCAGAACCATATGATACAGCGGTTTCTGTTTTTCTTCCGGCACTGAAAGCATGGCTCTGGCATGCCGTTCCGTGATCTTTCCTTCGATTACGCCTTCCTGGATCTCATCCGGGAGATTCAGAAGACGGATCTTGTTGGCGATAGCCGACTGGGACTTGCCGACTTTTTTGGCGATCTGTTCCTGGGTCATGCCGAACTGACGGCTGATCTGCACATAGCTGCGTGCTTCCTCGATCGCGGACAGATCCTTTCGCTGGATATTCTCCACCAGCGCCATCTGTGCCGCTTGGTCTTCCGTCGGCGTCATGATATAGCAGTCGATCTCACTCAGTCCTGCCATTTCGGATGCACGGTATCTGCGTTCTCCGGCAATGATCTCATAGTGATCTCCGATCTCTCTGACGGTAATGGGCTGGATCAGTCCGGTTTCCCGGATGGATTCCGAAAGTTCCCGCAGCGAATCCGCATCGAATTTCAGACGCGGCTGGTAGCGGGAGGGCTGGATCTGTTCCAGGGGGATACTGACAACCTTTTTGCCTTCCTGTTTTTCAAATATGTCAAATATGCTTTTCCGCATATGCGTGATCCTTCCTAACCTATAACGGTTTCTTTTTGATCTGCCCGTAGTTCCGCGGATACTTTGCCGGTGTTGCCTTATCCTTAATATATATAAGGCTGGTCCGTGTATCTCCTTTCGGCAGAGACGCGCTCCGGGCTTCCGCAAACCGTGCCCCGAGAGTTTCTGCGGCTTTCTGCGCCGCGTTTTTTTCTTCCAGTGCCTGTGCACCTTTCATTGCGATAAATTTGCCGCCGATCCGGATGAGCGGGATGCATAATTCACAGAGTACATTCAGATTCGCAACTGCCCTCGCAGTTACGATATCAAATGTTTCCCTGTGATCCTTCGCGTAATCTTCCGCCCGCATATTAACGACGTCGATATCTTTCAGTTTCAGATTCTGTATCACTTCCCTCAGGAACCGGCATCTCTTTTCGGTCGGTTCAATGAGAGTGACCTGCAGTTCCGGCTTTACGATCTTCCAGACAAGTCCGGGAAATCCCGCGCCGGTGCCTACATCGGCCGCTGATCCGCTGATCTCTGTCTGCGTCAGCGGCAGGATGGAATCAATAAAATGTTTTTCCAGTATTTCTTCAGGATCTTTGATGGCAGTCAGATTCATCTTTTCGCTCCATTCACACAAAAGCTCCAGATACTGACGGAGCGCATCTGCGTGTTGTTTCATCTGATTCTGATCCAGCCATTGCTCAAATTCTTCAAATTTCATACCGTTATCATTTTAACATGAAGACCTGTGTCTTCCATACCGGAAATGTGGAAAAATAATTTGTCCACAATTTGTATTTTCGTACCCTTTTATTTTATTCGGAATCTGTGATAAATTCACTGTTTGGGAGTGTTTCGATCCATTCGCAGAATGCTCTCCATTCCGGGAGTCTGTGTGTTTTCCTCTGACGGTAGATCGTTTTCAGCTGCCGGTAATTGGTCGTCATGCGCGCTGTCATGCGGAACCCTGCAGGATTGCTGTAAAGGATCTCAAGATAGCGTACCTTCGCCAGATCATTCAGCGTAGTGGTGTCTTTGCCTTCTTCTTTCAGCTTGCGGATATCTTCTGTCAGCTCGTTGTATGCTTTTGTCTTTTCCTTCATGATCTCGATAATGCGCGGATCCGTATATTCGATGTACGCATCATCCAGATCGAATTTCGTGATCTTCTGCATCGTTGACTGGGAACTGACGAAATCCAGAAAATGATAACGTTCCGCCTGTACCCACGCCTTGTTGGTAAATGTCAGGTCAAACTGGACGATGATGCCGTTCATAAAACGTTCGTCTTTCCGTCCCTTCCCTGCCGGTTCCAGTGTCCGTTCCGTAACTTCTTCACCGGTTTCTGTCTGTTCTGTTACGGACTGTTCCAGTCCGTATATATTGACATTGCTTACGATATCTTCATATCTCATATGTGTTCCTCGATTCTTTGTTTCATCGCTATCAGCAGGACTGTGATATCTGCCGGATTTACACCGGATATCCTGGATGCCTGTCCGATTGTTTCCGGACGGATCTGCGTCAGTTTCTGCCTGCCTTCCAGGGACAGGTTCTCGATCTTCTCATAATCCAGATCCTGCGGGATCTTTTTCTGATCCATTGCCAGCAGCTTGCGGGCTTCCCGTTTTGCCTTCTCGATATATCCGGCATACTTGATCTCGATCTCACACTGTTTCACGATTTCCGGATCATAACTGACATCCGCGGATTCCAGCAGCGGTTCCAGCTCGATCTTCGGCCGCTTGATCAGTTCGATCATTTTGACCCTGTGATCCAGGTCATATCCGGCTTCTTTCAGATATGCGGCTGTCTTCTCGTTTGAGGGATCCGCATGTGTTTCTTCCAGATATTCCTTCAGTTTCCGGATATTTTCCATTTTCTCTTCGAATTTCCGGTACCTCTCTTCTGAGACCAGACCGATCTCGTATCCTTTTTTCATGAGTCTCTGGTCGGCGTTGTCATGCCGCAGAAGGAGGCGGAATTCCGCCCGGGATGTTAACAGACGGTAAGGCTCTTTCGTTCCTTTTGTCGTCAGATCATCGATCAGGACCCCGATATAGGCTTCATCACGTGCCAGGACAAGCGGTTCCCTGCCGTCCAGTTTCATTACAGCATTGATTCCCGCAATCAGTCCCTGTCCGGCAGCTTCTTCATAGCCGGAAGTTCCGTTGATCTGTCCGGCAGTAAACAGGTTCTCTATGATCTTCGATTCCAGTGAGGGTTTCATCTGGAGCGGATCGATCGCGTCGTATTCGATCGCATATGCATACTTGACAATCTTGCAGTTTTCAAATCCCGGCAGGCTGTGTGTCATGGCTTCCTGGACATCTCTTGGAAGAGATGTGGAAAAACCTTGGACATATGTCGTATTCATGGACAGGGATTCCGGTTCCAGGAACAGCTGATGTCTCGGCTTGTCTTTAAACCGCACCAGCTTGTCTTCGATGGAAGGACAATATCTCGGACCTACCCCTTTGACGACACCGGAGTACATGCTGGATTTGTTCAGGTTCTTATAGATGATCTCATGTGTTTCGGGCGTAGTATATGTCATATAGCAGCTGACCTGTTCCTCAAACGGACGGATGGTTTCGGTCGTTGTGGAAAACGACAAAAATCCCGGCGTTCCCGGTTCCAGCTTGGTTTTCGAAAAGTCTATGGTTTCGGTCAGCACTCTTGGCGGTGTTCCCGTTTTCAGCCGGAATGTGCGGATCCCGAGGTCTCTCAGGGATGCGCTCAGATCCTTTGTAGTCTTCTCCAAATCCGGTCCGCCTTCCTTAACTTCGTCGGAAATCATGTTCACACCGGCCATGTAAGTACCGGTTGTCATGATGATTATTTCCGAGGAAATAAATCGCCCGTCATCCAGTAAAACGCCTGTAACTCTGCGGTTTTCCGCGCATAGTTTAACAGCCATCCCTTCGATTACAGTCAGGTTTTCCTGCGCAAGACATACTTCCTGCATCATCTTTGAATAGGCCAGTTTATCCGACTGAACGCGCAGTGCGCGGACACCCGGACCTTTGGCGCTGTTCAGCAGTTTAAACTGCAGGGCTGTCTTGTCTGCCGTGATCGGCATCTGTCCGCCGAGGGCATCGATTTCCCGGACCACGATTCCTTTTGCCGGTCCGCCTACCGACGGATTGCAGGGCATCTTTCCGATGTTGTTGATAGAAAGCGTCAGAAGTGCTGTTTTCTTTTTCAGACGCGCACACGCCAGGGCTGCTTCGATCCCGGCATGTCCGCCGCCGATTACCAGTACATCATAATCATTCTGCATTGATCATATCCACCATGTGTTTTACTTCCCGGATGTCCCCGTCACTCATGACCTGGAACTGGACGCGGTAATCCGGTACATTTTTCTTCATAAACATTTTGTACAGTACGATCTTTCCGAGGAATTCCCTCGTCCGCAGTTCCTTGTCGTTGCTTTGATAGACGAAAGGAATCGCGACATAGATCGTGCTGTCTGTCATACGCAGACAGTCTGATTTACTTCCGCGTACGGTTTCCCAGCCGGATTCCTCCAGCTGTTCCAGAGCAAGCTTGTGTGCCCGCTGCTGTTCTTTTACGGTTCCGTTTTCTTTTCCCATGCGGTGATGGATCATGGCCAGCTGGTGGCGGATCTCATCTTTGCGGAAAATATCCGCATCCTTCTCCCCGGAATCTGCCCACCAGAGATCGACACCGCCTTCATGGGCTTTCTGCAGGATCCTGACCGTGATGCCCGGATCATCTTTGTCGATATAGCAGTAGCTTTCCAGGTTGACCGGCAATGTGATTCCCACATCCTCCGGATAGACCGGCATGTTGAAGAATACCAGGTCGGTCAGATACAGACAGGACATCACTTTCGGGACAGTATGGTTCTTGGATGCCTTTTCGATCGCGTCACGCAGAGCGTAATACGATGAATAGCCGTTCATCTCCCCGAAGTACTTCCACATCTGGGAAAGTGACAGTCTTTTTGTGGAACTGTAGTGTGCATACCCTACAAATGCTTTCTTTTTGCCGGCAGCCGGACGGGAGTAGAAAAAGAGCAGATCTCCTTTCCTGAAATCCGAAAATTTCTTCTTGCTGGATAAGCGCCAGAAAATAATCGTCCTGTTCCGGCATAAACGATGGAATTCCAGCATTTTTTCATCTGTAACGTATGCAATAGAACTCATAATATCTTCTTTCTTTTAAAACAGACCGTAAATATCCCCGTTATCATCAATGCCCATATTGGCCGCAGCCGGTATTTTCGGCAGACCCGGCATCGTCAGAATGTTTCCTGTATAGGCAACAACGAATCCTGCGCCGGCAGAAACGGAAAGATCTCTGACCTGCAGGGTAAAATCTCTCGGTCTGCCTTTGAGGTTTGCGTTATCAGACAGGGAATTCTGTGTTTTCGCCATACAGACAGGAAGTTTATCCCATCCGTATTTCTCATAAACCTTTATTTTTTCTTCAGCTTCTTCCGAATAGGCGACATCCTTCGCGCCGTATACGATCTTTGCGATTTTCCCGATCTTTTCCCTGATCGGCTCATCTGTGTCGTAGATCGGCGCAAAATGCGATTCTTCATCTGTGAGTTTCACGATCGTTTCTGCCAGACTGCGCATGCCGGCACCGCCTTTTGCCCAGCCTTCCGCTTCTTCGACAGGATGACCGTTTTCACGGCACCATTCCAAAAGTGCTGTTATTTCATCCGATGTGTCTTTTTTAAAGCGGTTAATGGCGACCACATACGGAAGACCGAATGCCCGGATGGATTCAATATGCTTTTCCAGGTTCTGCGTACCCTTCAGCATTGCCTCAACATTCTCTTCATAGATATTTTCGATCTCAACACCGCCGTGCATCTTCAGCGCGCGGATCGTTGTTACGATCACGACTGCAGACGGTTTCAGGCCGGCTGTACGGCATTTGATGTCGAAGAACTTTTCCGCGCCGAGATCCGCGCCGAATCCGGCTTCCGTTACTACATAATCTGCCAGTTTCAGGCCGAGCTTTGTGGCGATGACAGAGTTGCAGCCATGCGCGATATTTGCGAACGGACCGCCGTGGATCAGCACCGGTGTATGTTCCAACGTCTGTACCAGATTTGGTTTCACGGCATCTTTCATAACAACTGCCGCTGCGCCGGATGCCTGAATGTCCTTTACGGTAACAGGTTCACCGTCATATGTATAAGCAACGATACATCTGGAGATCCTGTTTTCGAAATCCTTCAGGTCTTCGGAAAGACAGAGGATCGCCATGACTTCTGTCGCTACGGTAATAACGAAATGGTCTTCTCTTTCCACACCGTTTGATTTTTTCTTCTGTCCGATAGTTATGTCACGCAGTGTCCTGTCGTTCATATCCAGACATCTTTTCCATACAACACGGTCCGGATCGATATTCAGCGGATTTCCCTGATAGATCGAGTTATCCAGCATAGCCGCGATCAGATTGTTGCAGGAAGTAATAGCATGCATATCCCCGGTAAAATGCAGGTTGATGGATTCCATCGGTACCACCTGGGCATGTCCGCCGCCGGCAGCGCCGCCTTTCAGGCCGAATACCGGACCGAGAGACGGTTCTCTGAGGCAGGCAATGACATTTTTGCCTTCCAGCGCCAGTCCGTCCGCAAGTCCGATCGTCATTGTGGACTTACCTTCTCCTGCCTTTGTCGGTGTGACCGCAGTTACCAGGATCAGTTTTCCGTCTTTTCTATCCTGAACACTTCGAATAAAATCATGACTGATCTTCGCCTTATCGTTTCCGTAAGGTTCCAGACTATCACGGTCAATACCAGCTTTGTCTGCAATCACATATATATTTTCAAGTTTTGCCTGCTGTGCAATCTTCAGATCTTCATTCATGTTTAACTCCTTTTTCAACGCATGCGTCTTCTGTCAGAAAGCGCGTGAGCCAGTGTCATTTCATCCGCGTAATCCAGCAGTCCTCCGGACGGAAGTCCGTGGGCGATCCTGGTTACCAGCACTTCCGGACATACTTCACCCAGAAGTTTATGCAGATACATGGCAGTGGTTTCGCCATCCATTGTCGTATTGGTAGCTAATATAATCTCTTCAGCATCTTTTGCCCGTTCCAGAAGCGAATCTATATTCAGATCTTCCGGCATAATGCCCTTGCTGGTGGAAATCAGGCCGTTCAGAACATGGTACGCACCCTTGTATTCGCCCGTTTTTTCCATAGCAATAACGTCTTTTGCGGACTGCACAACAAAAATAACACGTTTGTTGCGGCTGTTGTCTGTACAGATGCTGCATTCTTCGTTGTCAGAGAGATTTCCGCATATTCTGCAGTGTGTCAGCTTTTCCCTGACTTCCTGAATCGCCTGTGAAAATTCCTGCGCCGTTTCAGGATTCATATCACTGACCGCAAGCGCATACCGCTCCGCGGTTTTTTCCCCGACACCGGGCAGATGCCGAAATGCTTCGATCAGTTTTTGTAAACTCTGCGGATACATGGATCAGAAACCCGGAATGTTGAGTCCGCCGGCAGCGGCTCCAAGTCTTGCCTCTCTGTCCTGTCTGACATTATCTGCAGCTTCATTAGCAGCGATCAGCAGCATATCCTGCAGCATTTCCTTATCTTCCGGATTGATCAGTTCATCCGGGATCTCAATCTCAGTAATTTCGTTGTTTCCGTTCATCTTGACAACGATACCCTGTGATTTTCCGATATAAATCGTTTCTGCAAGCTCTTCCTGAATCTGGGAGAGCGATGCCTGCATCTGCTGTGCCTGTTCCATTAATTTACCAAAATCCATAATCAGCCTCCTATGATTTCAACATTTTCCTTACCG